>NZ_JBMDIS010000028.1:0-81999 GCF_057808775.1 Pseudomonas sp. FG86
TGGTTTTAGGGCTGCTGCGCAGCCCAACGCGGGGCAAGCCCGCTCGCCACAACAAGCCTGCTCGCCACAACAAGCCCGCTCGCCAGAGGAGGTAGATCGGTGGCAGCGGATTATTGCTGCTGGACTGAGATCACCGGCGTCGGCGCCACGCTCACCTTGGCATGCATCTGCTCATGCCCACCGCCACGGCGCATGCCGCGCACTGGGCAGGCGTCGAGGTAGTCCAGGCCCACGGCCAGTTTCAAATGCCGTTCGGGGCGGGCCAATTGGTTGGTCACGTCAAAGCTGTACCAGGCGTCATCCAGCCAGGCTTCGGCCCAGGCGTGGCTGGCCAGGTGGGTGCTGTCTTCGGTGTACAGATACCCCGACACATACCGCGCCGGAATCCCCAGGCTGCGTGCGCAGGCCAGGAACGCGTGGGTGTGGTCCTGGCACACGCCCGCCCGGCCCGCGAAGGCCTGGGCGGCGCTGGTGTCGACTTCGGTGGCGCCCGGCGTATAGACCATCGACTGGTTGAGCGCATGCATCAGGTCGATCAGCGCCGTACGGTCGCGACGCTGGTGGCAGTGCTGTTCGGCAAAGCGGCGCAGGGCGTCGTCGGGTTCGGTCAGGCGGGTACTGCGCAGGAACGGAAAGGCCGATTGGCTTTCGTGCTCGGCCTCGCGCAGTTCGTCGATATCCACCTGGCCACGGGCGCCAATGATGATGGCATCGTGGGGTTCGTCCAGGGTCAGCACATGCAGGATATTGCCGAACGGGTCGACCTGGGCACGCACCGGGCGTGGCAATTCCAATTGCCAGCTGAGTACGTGCTGGCGCTCGCTATCGTGGGGCGTAAGGCGCAGGTACTGGATGCTCGCGCGAACCTGGTCGTCATAGTGGTAAGTGGTTTCGTGACTGATGGAGAGTCTCATGCCGCCTCCAGGTAAGAACTGTAGATGGCGTCGCCCAACTGGCGAACCAAGGGGATAAAGTCGGTCAGCCAGGCGTGCAGGCCTTCCTCGAGGATTTCATCGATGGCGGTAAAGCGCAGGCGCGCGTCCATCTCCGCGGCCAACCGCTGGGCCGGGCGACCATTGAGGCCGGGCAGGCTGGCGAGGATCTGGTCGATCTCTTCGCTGCAGGCCCGCAGTGAACGCGGCACATCGGCGCGCAGCAGCAACAACTCCGCCACTTGGCGCGCGCCGGGGGCGTCCCGGTAGATCTCGGTATAGGCCTCGAACGACGACAATGCGCGCAGCAAGGCACTCCACTGGTAGTACGCGTGGGCCGTGCCATCGGTGACCGCTTCGGCCTGGTCGCCGGCCATTTCATAGCGCGCATCCAGCAGGCGCAGGGTGTTGTCGGCGCGTTCGATAAAGGTGCCCAACCGGATAAAGCGAAAAGCGTCGTTGCGCATGATGGTGCCGTAGGTCGCGCCCCGGAACAGATGGGAACGCTCCTTGACCCATTCACAAAACCGGCTCATGCCGTAGCGGCTCAAGCCCTGCTGGGCGATATCGCGAATATCCAGCCAGGTGGCGTTGATGTTTTCCCACATGTCGGCGGTAATACGCCCACGCACCGCATGGGCACTGGCTCGCGCGGCGCCCAGGCAGCTGTAGATGCTCGCCGGGTTGGCGGCGTCCAGGGCAAAGAAGTGCAACAGGCGTTCGGCGTGCAATTCGCCGTGGCGTTCGTGGTAATCGTCCAAGGTGCCGGTGATCAACAACGGCATGGCCAACTCATGCAAGCCGTCGCCGCGCCCGTCCTGGGGCATCAGCGACAACGAATAGCTGACATCGAGCATGCGCGCGAGGTTTTCCGCGCGCTCCAGGTAGCGCGACATCCAGTACAAATCCGAGGCAGTTCTACTCAACATGGCATCAGTCCTCAACCACCCAGGTGTCTTTGGTGCCGCCGCCCTGGGACGAATTGACCACCAGCGACCCTTCGCGCAGGGCCACGCGGGTCAGGCCACCGGGCACTACGCGGGTCTCCTTGCCGGAGAGCACGAAGGGGCGCAGGTCGATATGGCGCGGCGCAATGCCGTTTTCGACAAACGTCGGGCAGGTGGATAAACACAGGGTCGGTTGCGCGATATAGGCGTGGGGCTTGGCCTTGATACGCGCGCGGAAGGCTTCGATTTCCGCCGCCGTGGACGCCGGGCCGACAAGCATGCCGTAACCGCCGGAGCCTTGGGTTTCCTTGACCACCAGGTCCGGCAGGTTGGCCAGCACGTGGGACAGTTCGTCGGGCTTGCGGCATTGAAAGGTCGGAACGTTCTTCAGGATCGGTTCTTCATCCAGGTAAAAACGGATCATCTCGGTGACGAAGGGGTACACCGACTTGTCATCCGCTACCCCGGTGCCGATAGCATTCGCCAGCACCACATTGCCGGAGCGATAGGCCGCCAGCAGGCCGGGCACGCCGAGCATGGAGTCCGGGTTGAAAGCCAGCGGGTCGAGAAATGCATCATCGAGGCGTCGATAGATCACGTCTACCGCCTTGGGCCCGTCGGTGGTGCGCATGAACACGCGGTCATCGCGCACGAACAGGTCGGCGCCCTCCACCAGTTCCACCCCCATTTCCCGGGCTAAGAAAGCATGTTCAAAGAATGCGCTGTTGAAGCGCCCCGGCGTCAGTACCACCACACTGGGGTTATCCAGGGGGCTGGAGCTTTTCAGGGTGTCGAGCAGCAGGTTGGGGTAGTGATCGATTGGCGCAATGCGCTGGGCGGCGAACAGTTCAGGGAACAGGCGCATCATCATCTTGCGGTCTTCGAGCATGTAGCTGACACCGCTCGGTGTACGCAGGTTGTCTTCAAGCACGTAGTAGGTGCCGTCACCATCGCGTACGAGGTCGACCCCAGAGATGTGGGAATACAGATCGCGATGCAGGTCCAGGCCCTGCATGGCCAATTGGTATTGCTCGTTGGCCAGCACTTGTTCGGCGGGAATGATCCCGGCCTTGATGATGCGTTGATCGTGATACAGGTCGGCGAGAAACATGTTCAGCGCCTTGACCCGTTGAATACATCCACGTTCGACAATCCGCCATTCACTGGCGGGAATACTGCGGGGAATGGTGTCGAAGGGGATCAGGCGCTCGGTCCCCTGCTCGTCCCCATAGAGGGTGAACGTGATCCCGGCGCGGTGAAACAGCAAATCGGCTTCGCGCCGGCGCTGCGCCAGCAGTTCAGCAGGGGTTTCAGCCAACCAACGGGCGAACTCGCGGTAGTGAGGGCGGACCTGCCCTGCCCCATCGTACATTTCGTCGTAATAAGTGCGGATCATGCCGAACTCCTTGTCACCCGGACGCAAGAACCATCGCAAGGCCCGTGCCAGCGGCATAAACACTTATAAATCAAGCCGTTGAATTAATAGAAGCGCCATGTCGCACCTTCCTGGTGCGCAGAACGCCCGGCGTCATGCCCATTGCTTCATCACAAGGCGGGCTTTGACTATCAACAGCATAGCCAGAGTTGATTTCACTGCCCGGCCAAGCCTGCGGATAATCGTCCCCATCGGCTGAACAGGATGCGTCCTGCCACGTCAGCGAACCGCTCTTCCCTTTAGGCCACCCTGCTCGGGTGGCTTTTTTTTGGTGCCCAAAAAACACGCGCAAGTTCCGAATAGTTTTATTGGCGCCCAAACAAAATCGGCCGACCCAAAAGGTCAGCCGATACACTTCGCTGCTCATAAAACCTGACTACATGATGGAAATTTACATGGGTAAGCCACGCACCTCCTGCTTGACCCCCCATCCCTCGATGATCCCGCCCAAGGGCTCGACCACCGCCTCAAAGTCCTGCTCGAAGTCTCCTATGCCGTCGTAGGTTGCAAACATGATCTTGCTCAGTTCCAAGTACCAGGCACCATCGTCGCGCGCGCTGACCTGGGCATTCAGCGATTCGCCACGAAATTCACCCGCAGCCCTGCGCGCCCTCTCCTCATCCGGGAAAATGGCGTAGAACTCGATGGGGTGGAACCGTGAAAAATCGAACCCGCCTTCTTTCATACGGCGCAGAACGTTGGTGCTGATGTCTTCTTGATAGGCTGTGCTCATGAAACGTCCTCCTCAGACCGATGGATAGACTTTCCGTGCTTCCCCAAGCCCGCGCCCTACTGGCGCGGGGCTACGGCAATCACATCACCTGGGGCAATGACATCACCGCTGGAAAACAAGCATGTAGCTGACAAGACCAGACCTTAGCGATTCATTCGCTGATCTCGCTTGCAGAGTAGCGCGAAGCTATCACCTCCACCAGAGGCGCTTGAAAGGCATACAGGAAATGTTCAGACAGCAGGAGAGATGTCGAGGATCTGGATACTGTTCTGGTCTTTGAGGATCTTGACCGTGGGCTCGGGTTTACGACCTTCCAGGTCATTGAGGTTCAATTCGGCAGCCACTGGCACCAGCTTGTTACGAATCATGTGCGCAGCGTCTTCGAGGCTGGGCTTCTGTTCGCAGGTGAACTGCTCCACGGACTGCACGCCGTGATCATCAACGAAAGTAATCTGCCACTTTTGCATCGGTGCCTCCTCGATAAAACCCATGTGTGGGCTTACCTCTATCTGGACCTTGAGGGCCTGGCAAACGTTCCACTCAAGGTCGGAGGCACCGGACCAACTGCGCTTACTGCTCAGCGCGTTCCTTGAGGGCTTTCAAGGTGTTGAACGGGGCGTCGACCACGAACTTGTTGGCCAGCCACGAAGGCACGCTGCCGCCTGGCTCGGTGTGCACCTGGTAGGTGACTTCGGTTTCATTGGCGTTTTTGGGCACCAGCTTCCAGTAACCCTCCACCTGGGCGACGCGTACGTAGCCCTTCACTTCCGGCTGGTAGGTCGGCACTTCCAGCAGCTTGCGGGTCACGCTACCGTCGGCGGCCGTGGAGGTGGTGATTTCCAGGATGGAATCGCGGTCGGTCACTGGGAACGGTGCCTTGAACTGGGTATAGGTCCAGCTCTTGTCGCCTTCCTTCTTGAGCAGTTTTTGCGATTTGCACTCATGAATCCATTTGCAGGCGCCAGCCACGTCTTCCTGCAATGCCACGATCTTGGCCACCGGCGCCTTGACTACGGTCACACCGCGATACGCCTTGTACTTGGAGCCGGCAATTTCGCTCAGCGACACCTTGATGCCGTCTTCGTCCTTGGCGACCTGCCAATCCTCAGCTTGAGCAGTAGCAGCAAACAACACCGTAAAACCGCACAACACAGCCATTCGTTTCAGCGAACCCATTGTGTATTCCTTATTGTTGAAGTTCCGATAGTAAAGCCCATCAAGCCGCCGTCATCTGCTCCCACCAGCCGATCAACCGGATCGCATCGGCCTGGTCGGTGCCGCAGACCTCGATATCCGCCTTGAAATCACTGCACACCGCCGGCCGCTCCGGTCGGCCGAACAGCAGGCATAGCTGTTCGACCGACAGGTGCAGGCAGCGTTCGCCCGCGGGTTTGCCGTGGGGCATTCCTGGCAGCGGTGAACTGATGGAGGGGGCGATGCAACAGGCGCCACAGCCTTCACGGCATTTCATGACCAGCAGGTCCTCGACGACTCAATAGGGATGGCCGGGCTAGATTACGCCCTTAAACAGCCGTTTTAAAATGGTCTAACAGGGGTTTTTCGCAGAAAACAAAAGTGACTGACCAGTCTGCGACAGATGGTCGAGTGACGAAGTCACCTTTGACGGAAAGTCTACTGCTTGAACTCGAAATCCAGCGCGGCGCCTTCGACTTCGCGGCGCTCTTCGTTGCGCAGTTGCAGCCTCATCTCATTGCTGAGCAAGCGGCCGTTGATCTGGAACGCACTGTTATCGGATGGCTTTTCGCCAAACATCGGCGGCAGCAGAGGCACGTTCCTCGGCTGGGCCATGGTGCCAATGGGCTGCAAGTGCCTGACCATGTCCGAGGGTAAGGACAAGTCCAACTGTGCCGGTGGCAATTGGGTCTGAGCCACTTCGCGAGCCGACTTGGACTTGCTCGAGACCGGCGCACGTTTTTTCGTCGTGGCCGCTTTCTTCTTGGTCTGCGCGGTTTTTTTCGCAGGTGCCGGCTTTTTCGCAGGGGTCTTCTGCTCGGCGCTGACTGCGGGTGCGGCTCCCGGCACAGGGGGCGCCGCCAGTACAGTGCCGACGTTGCCAAGGCTTAAGAGGCTAATCACCAAAACGGCACGAAAAATAGAGGTCATATCGCCAACAGCATTAACGGCAGAGGGCCATATGCTCGCTTGTTGTGCGCGGCATGACAAGCGCGGTGATCAGCCGGCGATCGGTACCGCCCCATTTGGGCGCCTAAAAACCGGCTGCGGTTTCCTGGCACAACTGGCTGGCCAACATCCCCAGGGTCATCAGTGCGCGCTCTGCCTCACGGTTCCACGGCGTGCCGCAATTCAAGCGAATACAGTGGTTGAACTGTTCGGTGTTACTGAAGATCAGCCCCGGTGCGATGCTGATGCCCTGTTGCAGGGCACGTACATGCAGTTCCTGGGTATTGACCCGCCCGGGCAAACTGACCCACAGGATAAAACCGCCGTTAGGCCGGGTCATCTGCGTGCCTTCGGGGAAATACTGCTGGACCGCCAGCTGGAAAGCGCTGAGGTTCTTGCGGTATTCCTGACGGATGTAGCGAAGGTGCCGGTCGTAGCCACCGTTCTCCAGGTACGCGGCGACGCCCATCTGGGTGACACTGCATGCCGAATGGGTGCTGAACATCTGCAGGCGCTGGATTTCCTGCTGGTATTTGCCGGCGATCATCCAACCGATGCGCACACCGGGGGACAAGGTCTTGGAAAAACTCGAGCAGTAGATCACCCGATCCAGACGGTCATAGGCTTTCAGGGCCTTGGTGCGCCCCAGTTCGAACATCAGCTCGCCGTAGATATCGTCCTCGACGATCTGGATATCGAAATCCGAGGCCAGGCGCAGCAACTGTTTCTGTCGCTCCTCAGGCATGGTGCCGCCCAGGGGGTTGCTCAGGCGCGTGGTCAGCACCAGGGCCTTGATCGACCATTGGTTGGCTGCCAGTTGCAGGGCTTCCAGGCTCATGCCTGTGGCCGGGTCGCTGGGGATCTCGATAACCTTGAGGCCGAGCAGGTCGGCCAGTTGCAACAAGCCGTAATAGGTCGGCGATTCGGCGGCGATCAGGTCGCCTGGACGGGTCAACACGCGCAACGACATCTGCAACGCGTCGACGCAACCGTGGGTGATCACCACTTCGGACGGGTCGACCACCACGCCGGCATCGCGCATGCGGATCGCCACCTGGCGACGCAACGGTTCGAAACCAGGGCTGAACATATAGCTGAACGCGCGTGGGCTCTGGAAGCGCGTGACCTTGGCCAACTGCTGGTGCAGCGCGCGCACTGGCAGGTAATCGACACTCGGCACGGCGGCGCCCAGCGGGAAGACGCCTTCGCGACGTGACTCCACCAACACCTGCTGGATGATGCTGCTGCGGGTGACCAGCCCCGGGCGCTCGACCCGCGCGATATCCGGCGTCGGCGCCGTGAGCGCGGGCGTCTGGTGCACGTAATACCCGGACTGCGGGCGCGCGCGGATCAACCCCTGGTCTTCCAGGTTGGCGTAGGCCTGCAACACCGTGGCGTGGCTGACATTCAACTGGGAGCTCATCTTGCGCACCGAAGGCACGCGCTCGCCCGGCTGATAGACACCGCGCCGGATATCCTCAGCCAGTTGCTGGGCGATACGTTGGTAAAGCAACAGATTGGTCATGACGCAGCACTCGATTTCACGGGTATTTTATTTTTGTGTGAAACATACCGGCACAGTTTAGAAGTGTACGGGGACAGTTGCCACAATAGTCGAGCACGGAGCGCAGTGACAGCAAAAACTGTGAAGGTGTACACCAAACAAATGTGGGAGGGGGCTTGCCCCCGATGGCGGTGGTTCAGTCAACATTTTCGCTGACTGACACGCCGTCATCGGGGGCAAGCCCCCTCCCACATTTTTGAACGGCGCAACGCTTCAGCGAGCGGCGCCCAACTGGCCTTTGGCGTCGGAGAACACGATTTCCACCCGACGGTTCTGCGCGCGGCCTCGCTCGGAAGCGTTGGCTTCCACCGGGTACTGATCGCCGTAGCCTTCGACCTGGATGCGTTTTTCGTCGATGCCCAGGTCGACCAGCACGTCCGCCACCGATTGCGCCCGGTCGCGGGACAGTTTGAGGTTTTCCTGCTCGCCGCCCGTGCTGTCGGTGTAACCCTCGATGCGCACCACGCGCTTGGGGTTCAGTTGCAGGAACTGCACGATCTTCAACACCGTGCGGTTGGCCGAGTTTTTCAGCTCTGCTTCACCGGTGTCGAACAACACATCCCCCAGGGTCATTACCAGGCCCCGATCGGTCTGGGTAGTGGCCAGGCTGGCGATCTGTTCTTCGAGCCATTTGCCCTGTTGCTGCACGCTGATCAACTTGCTTTCACGCAGGGCCAGCTGCAAGCGCTGGCGCTCCAGTTCAAGCTTGGCGCCGCGCTCCTGGTTGAGTGCCTGCTCGGTGTGTTCGCGGGCGATCGCGCTGTAGCGCTGGCTAAGATAGGCGTAATGCACCACGTCGGCACCGCTGCCCCAATAGCTGGACAGGCGATCGGCACGGGCGAGGGATTCACCGGCGCGGATCACGTCTTTGGGCGCAAAGCGCAGCACATTCGCGTCTTCCTTGACCTTCTGGAAATCGCTGCCCGCCTGTTGCAGGGCCAGTTCGCCATTCGGGTGGCTGGCACAGCCGCCCAGCGCCGCGCTGCCCAGCAGCAATACACAGCTCAAACCACGGATCATCGGCCTCATTGGGCTTCTCCCAACTGCAATTGCTTGCGCAGGCGGGTGATGCGGGTATTGAGCACGTTGAGTTGTTCCTGGCTCTTGCGGGTCAGCACGTGTGCTTCGGCGAGGCGCGCATCCAACTCGGCCTGTTCGGCCTGCATGCGCGCGTCCTTGTAGGATTGGTCGGCCATATCGGCCCTGGCCTGGGCGAATTTGTCTTCGGCCAGTTTCAGTTCGGGCGATTCATCGGTGTTGGCCCCCACGGCGTTGGCTTGTTCCAACGCTTGCTGGGTGAGGCGTATTTGTTCATTCGGCGCAGGATCGGCTGCACATCCCGCCAGAGCAACGACGGCGAGGGCCGCTAAAAGAGGTCGAAAAATCACTGGAAATCCCTACTGTGTTGGGGTGCCGACGGGTTGTTGCAATTGCGCTTTCCAGCGCTCGAGGTTGCGCTGTAGCGCAGCTTGCGTCACACCAGACCCGGACAATTCTGTCATCTTTTTAGCCAGCTGTCCGCGCAGCCACGGATCATTGCAGGCCGAGTTGTGGGAAATCGCCAGGTACAGACCGGGCTGGTCGACGGGAACGTCGCGAGCGACCAGGTCATTGCTCATGCCCAAGGTCTGGGCCATGGCCGTGCCCGAGTAGCGTCCGGCCAATACATAGTCCACCTCCCCTAACAGCAGTTTCTGGAACGCCGGGGTCAACGTGGGCATGCGTTGCAGGCTCAGTTGCTGGCTGGCGAAGGTTTCAAAGTCGCGGCTCAATCGTGCCCGTTCCGACACTGCACCCCGGTGACCGTGCAGGTCGGCCGCGGTGGTATAGGCCAGCGTTGAGTCTTTGCGGGTCCAGACCAGGTAATCGGTCTGCACCAGCGCCGGGTGGATGTAATCGAGGTTCTCCAGCTCACCCAGGTTCAACGGTGCGTCGGCAAGGAGGTCCATGCGCCCGCTGCGCACTTCATCCAGGGCCATGGAGCGCTTGCCGCCGTAGAGCAGGTCGATTTTCAGCCCGAGATCCTTGGCCACCTGTTGCAGCACATCGGCGGTGGCGCCGATCAGGTGCGTGGGGTCCTGGGGGTCGCGCCAGAGCAAAGGCGGCGCATCCGGGCTGCCGGTGATCACCAGGCGCTCGCATTTACCGGCGGCAAGCGCCAGGCCTGGCAGCAGCATGAAGCCCAGCAGTACGGCCCAGGGGCGCAGTTCCATGGCGAGGTTCTCCGTAAGATTATTGTGGGAGCGAGCGTGCTTGCGAAAAACGTTAACGATGGCGCCCATATCCTGGATGAACGCGGTGCTTGTGAGTTTTTCGCGAGCAAGCTCGCTCCTACAGTGTTTTGGGGTATTCAAAAAAAAAGCCCGGTCCAAAGACCGGGCTCTTTATAAGTGAAGCGGCTGGATTAGACCAGCTTCTCCAACTCAGGTACGGCTTCGAACAAGTCCGCCACCAGGCCGTAATCGGCCACTTGGAAGATCGGTGCTTCTTCGTCCTTGTTGATCGCAACGATCACTTTGGAGTCTTTCATACCGGCCAAGTGCTGGATCGCGCCGGAGATACCGACGGCGATGTACAGCTGTGGCGCAACGATCTTGCCGGTCTGGCCGACCTGCATGTCGTTGGGTACGAAACCTGCGTCGACGGCTGCGCGGGAAGCGCCGACCGCCGCGCCCAGCTTGTCGGCCAGGGCGTACAGGTGCTTGAAGTTGTCACCGTTCTGCATGCCACGCCCGCCCGATACGACGATCTTGGCAGCGGTCAGCTCAGGGCGATCCGACTTGGCCAGCTCTTCGCCAACAAAGCTGGAAGTGCCAGCGTCGTGGGCAGCGGCGACGGCTTCAACGGCAGCCGAACCACCTTCGGCAGCCACTGGGTCGAAGCCGGTGGCGCGCACGGTGATGACCTTGACCGAAGCGTTGGACTGTACGGTTGCGATGGCGTTACCGGCGTAGATCGGGCGCTTGAAGGTGTCGGCGCTTTCAACCGAGATGATCTCGGAGATCTGGTCAACGTCCAACTGCGCAGCAACGCGCGGCAGGATGTTTTTGCCGTTGGAGGTGGCGGCGGCCAGGATGTGGCTGTAGCCGGCACCCAGCTCTGCGACCAGAGGGGCAACGTTTTCAGGCAACTGGTGCGCGTAGGCGGCGTTGTCAGCCAGCAAGACTTTGCTCACGCCAGCGATTTTCGCAGCGGCTTCAGCCACGGCGCCAGCGCCAAGGCCTGCAACCAGCACGTGAATGTCGCCACCGATTTTTGCGGCAGCAGCCACGGTGTTCAGGGTGGCCGGAGCCAGCACCTTGTTGTCGTGTTCAGCGATTACCAAGATAGTCATTGTTAGATTACCTTCGCTTCGTTTTTCAGTTTCTCGACCAGTTCAGCCACCGACTTGACCTTGATACCCGCGCTGCGTGCAGCCGGCGCTTCGACCTTGACGGTCTTGTTGGTGGAGGCAGTGGAAACGCCCAAAGCGTCCGGAGTCAGCACTTCGAGAGGCTTCTTCTTGGCTTTCATGATGTTCGGCAGGGACGCGTAGCGCGGCTCGTTCAAACGCAGGTCGGTGGTGACGATGGCCGGCAGTTTCAACGAAACTGTTTGCGCGCCGCCGTCGATTTCGCGGGTGACAGCCACGCTGTCGCCGCTCACTTCGACTTTGGAGGCGAAGGTGCCCTGGCCGTAACCGGTCAGCGCAGCCAGCATCTGGCCAGTCTGGTTGTTGTCGCTGTCGATGGCCTGTTTGCCAAGGATCACCAGTTGAGGCTGTTCCTTATCGACAACGGCCTTGAGCAACTTGGCCACGGCCAGGGAGGTCAGCTCTTCAGCGGACTCAACCAGGATGGCGCGGTCGGCACCCAGTGCCAGGGCGGTACGCAGCTGCTCTTGAGCAGTGGTCGGGCCGATGGAAACCACGACGATTTCAGTCGCAACGCCTTTCTCTTTCAGGCGTACAGCTTCTTCCACAGCGATTTCGCAGAAAGGGTTCATCGACATCTTGACGTTAGCGAGGTCGACGCCGGAATTGTCCGCCTTGACGCGAACTTTCACGTTGTAATCGACAACGCGTTTGACAGCTACAAGAACCTTCATGGATTCCTCGTTACTCTCCGGTGAAAAGAAAGTCGCCTAGGCGAACCTGGCGGTTGATGCTCATCGGCACACAAGGGCACCTCCAAAAACGTCGGCGAATGACACCGCGACAGGCCAGTGATGACCGTTCGTCAGTGGTGACTGGGAGGTCATTCTTTCTCGCGGCGTGTAAACTGCGCGCCATCTTTTGCACGCGCGTCACCCGTTTTGCCTTCGCCCTGCTTTTGGACGTGCTCTTGAAACCTACAGTCTGCCTACGCTAAGCGCAAAACCGACCGTATATTGACCGGAACACCTATTCTGGTCAATACGGCAAAATGGTCAGTCATAAGCCGCGTTGCTTTGATTTACCTAGCCTCCAAGCAATTCAAACAAACGTTTGTATTGGACGCTGGGAGTGGTGTAGATATAATGCGCCACCTAGAGAGAAAGGTGGGTCATACCCTGCTGTTTAAAGCAGCGATGACGGTTATGACACCTAACCTCCACCCATTAGAAAAAAAGCCTGTTGAGCCTTGAGTAGGAGATAGCCTGTGGAACGCGAATACATGGAATTCGACGTGGTCATCGTCGGCGCTGGCCCGGCGGGCCTGTCCGCCGCCTGCCGACTGAAGCAGAAGGCCGCCGAAGCCGGTAAGGAAATCAGCGTCTGCGTGGTCGAAAAAGGCTCCGAAGTCGGCGCTCATATCCTCTCCGGCGCCGTGTTCGAACCCCGCGCCCTGAACGAACTGTTCCCGGACTGGAAAGCACTCGGCGCCCCGCTCAACACCCCGGTGGTGCGCGATGACATCTATGTACTGCGCAGCGCCGACACCTCGACCAAGGTGCCTGACTTCTTTGTGCCCAAGACCATGCACAACGAAGGCAACTATATTATCTCCCTGGGCAACCTGTGCCGTTGGCTGGCCCAGCAGGCCGAGAACCTTGGCGTGGAAGTCTACCCAGGCTTCGCCGCCCAGGAAGCGCTGTTCGACGAAAACGGCGTGGTGCGCGGCATCATCACCGGCGACCTCGGCGTCGACCGCGAAGGCCATCCCAAAGAAGGCGTCTACACCCCAGGCATGGAACTGCGCGGCAAATACACGCTGTTCGCCGAAGGCTGCCGCGGCCATATCGGCAAGCAACTGATCCAGCGCTTCAAGCTGGACAGCGACGCCGACGCCCAGCACTACGGCATCGGCCTCAAGGAAATCTGGGAAATCGACCCGGCCAAACATCAGCCTGGCCTGGTGGTGCACACCGCCGGTTGGCCGCTGGACATCATGAGCAACGAGAACACCGGTGGCTCGTTCCTCTATCACCTGGAAAACAACCAGGTCGTTGTGGGCCTGATCGTCGATCTGTCCTATAGCAACACCTTCCTGTCGCCGTTCGATGAGTTCCAGCGCCTCAAGCACCACCCGGTGCTGGCCCAGTACCTCGAAGGCGGCAAGCGCATCAGCTACGGCGCCCGCGCCCTGGCCAAAGGCGGCATCAACTCGTTGCCAAAAATGGTGTTCAAGGGCGGCGCTCTCATCGGTTGCGACCTGGGTACCATGAACGTGGCCAAGATCAAGGGCAGCCACACCGCGATGAAGTCCGGCATGCTCGCTGCCGACGCCGTGGCCGAACGCCTGTTTGCCGAATCCGAAGGCGGCGACGAACTGACCAACTACGTCGACAGCTTCAAGGCCAGCTGGCTCTACGAAGAACTGTTCGCCAGCCGCAACTTCGGCCCGGCGATGCACAAGTTCGGCCCGATCATCGGCGCCGGCTTCAACTGGTTCGACCAGAACATCCTGGGTGGCAAGATGCCGTTCACCCTGCACGACACCAAGCCCGACTATGCGTGCCTCAAGCTGGCCAAGGACTGCCAGAAGATCGACTACCCCAAGCCCGACGGCAAGCTGAGCTTCGACAAGCTGAGCTCGGTGTTCATCTCCGGTACCAACCACGAAGAAGAACAGCCGTGCCACTTGAAGCTCAAAGACCCCAGCATCCCGCTCGGCACCAACCTGCCGCTCTACGATGAACCGGCGCAACGCTACTGCCCGGCTGGCGTGTATGAAGTCGTGACCAAGGAAGATGGCGAGAAGCGCTTCCAGATCAACGCCCAGAACTGCGTGCACTGCAAGACCTGTGACATCAAGGATCCTTCGCAGAACATCACCTGGGTCACGCCGGAAGGCTCGGGCGGGCCGACTTACCCGAATATGTAAGCCAAACGAGGCTCCCAAACGGGAGCCTTTTTTATGGAATCAAACTCGATCAACTGTAGGAGGGGTTGCCCCCTTCCCACAGTTGGATTGTGCTGTTGCCTGACATGACTATGCAGCCCGCTCTTCGCCGGGGTTGCGCTCGAAGTAACGTTTGTACTCGCGGCTGAACTGCGACGTACTTTGATACCCCACGCTATGCGCCGCCTGCGCCACCCCCATGCCTTCCACCAGCAATAATTGCTGGGCCTTGAGCAAGCGCAAGCGCTTGAGGTACTGCACCGGCGACAACAGCGTGCAACGTTTGAAATGCTCATGAAACGTCGACGCGCTCATGTGCGCATACCCCGCCAGCGTCTCGATATTCAGTGGCTCGGCGAAATGGGCATGCAGGTGATTCAACGAGGTGGCGATTCGCGAAAATTGCCCCTGCTGTTCCACCAATGCGCGCAGCACATCGGCCTGTGGCCCGCGCAGTGCGGTGAACAATAATTCCCGCACCCGCGCCGGCCCCATGATCCGGCTCTCCAGCGGATCATGCAGGCACAGCAACAGCCGTTCGACGCAGCCGCGCATCGCATCGTCGAGCACCACCGAACTCATCGACTCCAAGGTCTGCGCCGTCGGCGGCGGACCGGCCTGCATGCCCATGGCCATCACCAACTCCCCCAGCACCACCCGGTCAATCCCCACCGTCACACCCAGCAACGGCGCACCGGGCGCCAGGGCGAAGGTCTCGCACTCGAACGGCACCGGCATCGCCTGGATCAGGTAATGCCCGGCGCCGTACTCCAGGGTGCGCGGGCCCAGGTAGGCGACCTTGCTGCCTTGGGCCACGAACATCAGGCTCGGCTCATAGATCTGCGGGCCACGTGCCACATCGCAACTGGCGCGCAGCACTTGCACACCAGGCAGGTGGGTCGGGGAAAAACCGTCGCAGGACGTCAGCCCCTCAATCAAGGAAACCAGCGTGGCATTGGCGTCGAGATGGCGGGTCAACAACATGGCAAAAAACTTCGCGAAAAAGGGATGGGAACATCATCGCAGGTCTGGCGACACATAGATCCAAACCTGGGGCACTCCCGGAGGAATAGGCATGAGACTCGGAGCAATCGCCATGGCCGCACCTGGGGGTGGCGCGGAGAATGGCCCGCCTCATCTGTCACTGCTTCTGCGAGGTTTTCTCCATGTATACCGCCATCGGTTATGCCGCCCAATCGGCCACCACTCCCCTCGCCCCCATGTCATTTGAACGCCGCAGCCCGCGCGCCGATGACGTGGCAATCGAGATTCTCTACTGTGGCGTATGCCATTCCGACATCCACCAGGCTCGCAACGAATGGGGCATCGCCGTCTACCCACTGATGCCGGGCCATGAGATCGTCGGCAAAGTCACCGCCGTCGGCACCAGCGTCACCGCGCATAAAGTCGGCGACCTGGTCGGCGTCGGTTGCATGGTCGATTCGTGCCGCCACTGCGACGCGTGCCAGGCGGACCTGGAGCAATACTGCCTCGAAGGCCCAACCATGACCTATGCCACCCCGGATCGGGTCGATGGCAGCAACACCATGGGTGGCTACTCCGACAGCATCGTGGTCAGCGAGCATTTCGTGGTGAAGATCCCGGCCAAGCTCGACCTGGCCAGCGCCGCGCCGATTCTCTGTGCCGGTATCACCACCTATTCACCGCTCAAACACTACGGCGTGAAGGCCGGCGATAAAGTCGGCATCCTCGGCATGGGGGGGTTGGGCCACATGGGCATCAAGTTCGCCAAGGCCATGGGCGCGGAGGTGACCCTGTTCACCCGCTCCGCGAGCAAGGCCGAAGAAGGCCGTCGCCAGGGCGCCGACCATGTGATCGTGTCCACCGACGCCGCACAGATGAAAGCCGCCGCCGGGCACTTCGACTTCCTGCTGGACACCATTCCGGTGCAACACGACCTCAACCCCTACCTGGATGTACTGCGCTTTGACGGCGTGCACATCCTGGTCGGCTTGATCGAGCCGGTAGATCCGCCCGTCAACGCCGCCAAGCTGGTGCTGGGTCGTAAAGTCCTGGCCGGCTCGCTGATCGGTGGCATTGCCGAAACCCAGGAAGTCCTGGATTTCTGCGCCGAGCATGGCATTACCTGCGACATCGAAATGCTCGATATCCGCCAGATCAACGAGGCCTACACCCGCATGATCGCCGGTGACGTGAAGTACCGCTTTGTCATCGACATGGCGACCCTGAAAGCCTGATCAGGCTTTCGCGCCCAACTCCGCAGACAGCCGGGCTGCGACCTGTTTGATCACAGGGATCAGCTCGGCCATTTTCTCCAGTGGCATGTAGGGCACGGTACTGGCGATGCTGATGCCGGCGACGATACGCCGGCTGGCATCGCGCACCGGTGCCGCCACGCAACGGATCGACGGTTCGTTGTCTTCCAGATCGAACGCATACCCTCCCGCCACGTATTCACGCATGCGCTGCTCGAACTGCGCCCAGGATTGCTCCGGGTGCTGCGGCCACTGCTGGCTCTTGCCGCCCTGGGGAAAACTGGCCTGGTACAGGCGCTGCCACTCCTCGGCGGTGTCATCCAGCAACATCGCCTTGCCGACCCCGGTCCGCGCCAACGGCATGCGATGACCCACCCGCGAGCGCATTTCCGGGCCGTAGCGGCCAGGGTTCTTGTGCAGGTAGAGCACGTCGTCGTCTTCACGGATGGCCAAGTGAATGGTGTCACCGGTGAGGGCCGACAGTTCGTCCAGGTAAGGCACGGCCAGGCTGACCAACGGCAACTCTTCGCGCGCCTGGAACCCCAGCTCGATCAGCTTCGGCCCCAGCAGGTAACCCACTTGCGGCACCACGCGCAGGTAACGCTCGTCCACCAGGCAACTGGCCAGGCGGTGCGTGGTGCTGCGGGTGGTGCCGATGCGCTTGGCGATCTCCTTGAGATCCCGTGCACCCGCGGCCACCGCTTGCACGACGCCCAGGCCACGCAGCAGGGTCTGGGTGCCGGTGGGGGCGGCGTCTTTGACGGGGGTGTGGGCGGTTTCCTGCATATCGGGCCTATTGGGAAGTACGAAAACGGCGCCATTATGGCAAATGCTGAACGCGAACACAGCGTCGATCCAAGTGTGGGAGGGGACTTGCCCGAATGCCGTTCAGTTAAGGCTTTTTTGTAGGAGCGAGCTTGCTCGCGAAGAACTCACAGGCGCCGCGTTCACTCAGGAAACACGCGTTATCGTTGACGTTTTTCGCGAGCAAGCTCGCTCCTACAGAAGGCGATGTACGCTTAACTGAACGGCATTAGGGCAAGCCCCCTCCCACAGGGGGCCTGAGGTGTTCGGTCTAGCGCTGCTTCATGCGGTCGATGATGACCGCCAGCAACAGGATCGAACCGCGGATCACATACTGGTAGAAGGTATCGATATTCTTCAGGTTCATCGCATTCTCGATGATCGCCAGGATCAACACCCCGGCAATCACGTGGCGAATCATGCCGATGCCACCACTCAACGACACCCCACCCAGCACACACGCCGAAATCACCGTCAGCTCGAAGCCCTGGCCGATCATCGGCTGGCCCGAGGTCATGCGCGAGGCGAGGATCACCCCAGCCAACGCGCCGATCAAGCCGTGAACGGCAAAGATGATGATCTTGGTGCGGTCGACGTTGACCCCGGCGAGCAACGCCGCTTCCTGGTTACCGCCAATGGCCATGGTGTTGCGCCCATAGGTGGTGTAGTTGAGCAGCCAGCCGAAGAACACAAAGCACAGCACGGTGATAATGATCGGCACCGGCACGCCCAGCAATTGCCCGTTGCCGAACACGAAGAAGCGCTCGTCCATCACCCCCACGGCCTTGCCGTTCGAGAAGATATAGGCCAGGCCGCGCACGATCTGCATGGTCGCCAAGGTCGCGATCAATGCATTGATGCGCAGCTTGGCGATCACGATGCCGTTGATCAGCCCCACCACCAGGCCCATGGCCAACGCCGCGGACACGCCGAGCACCACGCTGTCGGTGTCGCGGATCACGATCCCCGCCACCACGCCGGCGCAAGCGATCACCGAGCCCACCGATAAGTCGAAGTGGCCCGAGGCCAGGCAGAACAGCATGGTGCACGCCGCAATACCCACGGTGGAAATCGCCAGGCCCAGACCGCGCATATTCAGCGGCGAAAGGAAGTTGTCGATGAACAGTGCGCTGAGCACAAAGATGCTCAGGGCTGCCAACAGCATGACCCAATCATCGAGAAACTTGCGCTGGTTGAAACCCGGCCAGAAGCCCTTTGCAGTTTTTACCTGAGACATACCCAAACCCTCTTATTCTTCAAGCCCGCGAACGCGGGAGAGCCAGTTGCAGCAGCCGTGCTTCATCCGCTTGATCGCGGGTCAATTCGCCAGTGAGGGCGCCTTCGCTCATCACCAGGATGCGGTCGGAGATGCCCATCACTTCCATCAGGTCGCTGGACACCACGATCACCGCAATACCGCTGGCCGCCAGGTTATGGATGATCTGGTAGATCTCCGACTTGGCGCCGATATCGATGCCTCGCGTCGGTTCGTCCAGCAGCAGGACCTTCATCGGCATCGACAGCCAGCGACCCAGAATGGCCTTTTGCTGATTGCCGCCCGAGAGGAACATGATTTTCTGCTCCGCGTTCGGCGTCTTGACCTTCATCGCCTTGATCTGGTGGTCGGCGTTGCCGGTTTCCCACTCGTCACGCAACAACCAGCCGAACGATGCGTGGGCACCACGGGCGCTGATGTTGATGTTCTCCGCGACGCTGGACAGCGGAATAATGCCTTCCTTCTTACGGTCTTCAGGGCACAGCAACACGCCACCGGCGATGGCATCGCGCGGTGAACGCAGTTGCAGCGGTTCACCGCACAATTGCAACTGCCCGGCGCTGCTGCGTTCCAGCCCGCTGAGCAGGCGCAACAGCTCGGTACGCCCGGCGCCGACCAGCCCGAACAGGCCGAGGATCTCGCCCTTGTGCGCCGCAAAACTCACCGGTTCGCGCAAGCCAGGCCCGAGCAGGCCGTCGACCTTCAGCGCCACATCACCGCGCTCACGCGGGCGATAGTCGTAGATGTCCTGGATATCGCGACCGACCATGCACGTCACCAGTTGGTCGTGGGTCAGCGCACTCATGTCGTCGAAGGTGCGCACGTAGCGGCCGTCCTTGAACACCGTCACCGCGTTGCAGATGCGGAATACCTCTTCCATGCGGTGGGACACATAGAGCACCACTTTGCCCTCGTCCCGCAGGCGTCCGATGATGGTCATCAAGCGGTCGATTTCCCGGGCGGACAAGCTGCTGGTGGGCTCGTCGAACGCAATCACATGAGCGCCGCGGGACAGGGCCTTGGCGATCTCCACCAGTTGGCGCTGGCCCAGGGACAAGCGACCGAGCTTCTCCTCGGGGTCGATTTCATCGGCCAGGCCCTTGAGGCAGGCCAGGGCCTGCTTGCGCAGCAGGCTACGATTGACCACGCCGAAGCGCGACGGCAAATGCCCGAGGAACAGGTTTTCCGCGACAGTCATTTCCGGTACCAGGTGCAGTTCCTGGTGAATCACCGCGACACCGCTGGCGATGCTGTCGGCGGCGCATTTGAAATCCATGGCCTGCTCGCCGATATGCACCGTGCCGCTGCTGGGGATATAGGCACCCCCGAGGATTTTCAACAGGGTCGACTTACCGGCACCGTTCTCCCCCATCAGCGCATGCACCTGGTGCGGACGCGCTTCAAAGCTGATCTGCGCCAGCGCCTTGACCCCGGGAAATTCCTTGCCGATACCGTCGAACCGCAGAGCCGCCCCGTTCATTTCCACAACCCTATTTTGCTCAGTTCAGCCTTGAAGTTGGCGCGGGTGATCAGCGTCACGTTATCCAGGGCGGTAAACTTGGCCGGCTCAGTCCCTTTGGTTACCCACTCGAACATCGCCGTGGCCGTTTTATAGCCGGAGGCATCCGGGCTCAACAGCATCGAGCCGTAGAAGCCGGTGTCGGATTTTTTCAGTTCTTCGATGGCGTCGGTGCCGTTGATGCCCACGCCGATCACGTTCGCCGCCTTGAAGCCGGCGCTTTCGGTGGCGCGCACGCCACCGAGCACGGTGCTGTCGTTCATACCGCCGATGATCAGGTTTTTCGCGCCACGGGGCAGTTTGACCAAGGCGGAGTTGGTGGAATCCATGCTACCGGGGACGTCGAGGGTTTTCTGTGCGCTGAACAGGATATGGTCGGCCGGCAACCCGGCGGCCTTGAGGCCCTCCACCGAACCGTCGGTGCGTTTCTTGCCGGTTTCCAACTCGTCAAAGGTGTTGATGACCGCGTAAGTGTCCTTCCAGTCCCAGTTGCGCTGCTTGGCTTGCGCAGCCATGGCTTCGCCCTGTTTCTGGCCGATCTTGTAGGCGTCCAGGCCGACGTAGGGCACGTCTTCCATGGGCTTGCCCTTGGCGTCGACAAAGCGGTCGTCCACCGCCAGCACTTTCAGGTTATTGAGCTTGGCCTTGGCCATGATTGCCGGGCCCAGGGACACATCCGGCGGGCAGATGACAAAGCCCTTGGCGCCATTGGCGGCCAGGGTGTCGATGGCCGAGAGGGTTTTCTCACCGTCCGGCACGGCGATCTTGATCACGGTAAAGCCCTGGTCCTTGCCGGCCTTTTCGGCAAAGGCCCATTCGGTCTGGAACCAGGGTTCCTCCGCCTGCTTGACCAGGAAGCCGATCTTCACTTCTTCGGCACAGGCCAATGCGCTGAAGCCGCTTAACGCAATAGCGGCGGCGAGAACGCGTATTCCTTTTTTCATGAATGGCACCTCTTGTTGTTATTGGGGCGGCGACGTCTAGTCGTGGTACATCACGGAGCGCCCGCCATCGATCATCAGGCAGGTGGCGTTGATAAAAGGCGCCTCGTCAGTGGCCAGGAACAGCGCGCTCATGGCCACCTCGATGGGCTGGCCGATACGCTTGGGCGGGTGCAGGTCGAACGCGCGCTGGCGCTCGGCATGCGGGTCGGGGAAGCCGTTCCAGTAGTCGACGTTGAGCTGGGTCTCGATATAGCCCGGCGCGATGGCATTCACGCGGATGCCCTTGGGCGCATACTCGATACCGAGGGCGCGGGTCAGGCCGAGCAGGCCGTGCTTGGCGACGGGATAGGGAAAGCAGCCGGGAATGATGTGGCTGGAATGGGTGGAAGCGATGTTGATGATGTTGCCGATGCCCTGCTCGATCATGTGCGGCAACACTGCGCGGCAGCCGTACCACGCGCCGTCGAGGTCGATGGCAAAGCAACGGCGCCAGTCTTCGTCGGTCATTTCCAGAGGGTCGCGGAACACATTGACCCCGGCACAATTGACCAGCACATCCACGCGGCCAAAGCGCTCGATGGCCACATTGACCAACGCCTGCCACTGCTCCTTGGACGTGATGTCGACGGGCTGTGCATGGATTTCGGCGCCGCGTTCACGCCAATGGGCAGCGACAGCCTCGACCTTTGCGCCCTGGATATCCGCGATCACCAGGCGCGCCTGCTGGGCCTGGAAACAGGCAACGATCGCCTCGCCAATGCCTTGGGCGGCGCCAGTGACGATCACCACCTTGTTTTTCAGCCGATCGCCGTAAGTCGGCTCGGGTACGGCGGGGAGTGACAACGGTTGTGCCTGCATCGCTTCACCTGTTTTATTTTTGGTAGTGAGTGCTGATGCCGCCGACTATAAACCCGAAAGCCGAAATATCTCAATATATAAATTTGCATCCCACATAGTGAGCATAGATATAAAAAAACCGGCCTTGCTGGCCGGTTTACGAGGGGTATCAGCCCTGGGCGAAATCCCTCAGGGCATCACCTTCCATCCGATAGCGCACCCACTCCTCCTGCGGCTGGGCCCCGATGGACTTGTAGAAGGCAATCGCCGGCTCGTTCCAATCCAGCACGCTCCACTCAAAGCGCCCGCACCCGTTGTCGCAGGCGATCTTCGCCAGGTGGCGCAGCAGCTTCTTGCCCGCCCCGCCGCCGCGCTGCTCCGGGTTGATGTAGAGGTCTTCGAGGTACAGGCAATTGCTGCCCAACCAGGTGGAATAGCTGAAAAAGAACACCGCGAATCCGATTGGCAAGCCGTCCCGCGAGCAGATCAGGCCATGGGCAGTGGCGCCTTCGCTGAACAGGCTGCGCTCGATATCCACCACACTGGCAATCACTTCATGCCGGGCCTTTTCATACTCGGCAAGCTCGGTGATAAACGTCAGGATCTGTGCAGCATCGCTGGGCACGGCGGGGCGAATCTCAATGGTCATGGGCGAACCTTGGGCAAATTCAAAGGCCACATACTAAGACGGTTTCATGACCGATTGCAGTGCAATTTCAATCGCGACTACCCTGTTGGCCCACCGCCTGATGAGAAGCCCCATGCCCTTCGCGCCCCTGCCCGACCTCGCCGCCACCTTACTGCCCCATGCCCTCGGGCCTTCGGAAGATGGCGCCCACGATCTGTCGCACCTGCAGCGCGTATGGCACAACGCACGCTTGATCCAGGCGCAGGAAGGCGGTGATCTCGAGGTGTTGCTGGCGGCGGTATTGCTGCACGACTGCGTGGCCGTCGAGAAAAACTCACCGTTGCGCTCGAAAGCCTCGCAGTTGGCCGCCGACAAGGCGGCGCAGACGTTGCAGTTGCTCGGCTGGCCTGCCTCCAGAGTCGACGCCGTGACCCACGCCATCGCCACCCATAGTTTTTCCGCTGGCTTGGAGCCTCGGACCCTGGAGGCCAAGATCACGCAGGACGCCGATCGCCTCGACTCCCTGGGCATGATCGGCGTAGCCCGCACGTTCTACACCGCCGGGCGCATGGGCAGCGGTTTGTATGACCCGGCCGACCCCACGGCACGCCACCGCGAGTACGACGACAAACGTTTTTGCCTGGATCATTTCCAGACCAAATTATTGTCGTTGGCCGACGGATTTCAAACGCCGACCGGCCAGCGCCTGGCACAAGCCCGCCACCATCGGCTCAAGGGGTTCATGGAGACGTTTATCGAGGAGATCGGTGCACTGTAAACCGGCCTTACTCCGTCGCCAGCTAACGCAAGCACCACCAACCACAGAACAATCCGCCTGGGCGTGCGTGGTAAAAATCGGCCATAACTCCAACGACCCCAAGGCTTGCCCATGCACTCCACCTCACCGGTGGGCGGAAAATTGTTCGCCCTGTTTTGCCTTGCCAGCTTCCTATTGTCGCTGTCCTACGGTTCAACCTTTCTGCTGTCGTTGCTGATTCATTCGCGCGGTGGGAACGAGCATGACGCGGGCAGTGTGATTTCCACGGCGATGCTCAGCACGTTCGTGGCGGTGGTGCTCTCCGGGCACTTGGCCGATGCGTGGGGAGCGGCACGGGCCATCGCGGGGATGGGCGTGTTGCTGGTACTTGCCTGCCTGGGTTTTGCCCTGACGCCAGGGTTTGGCCAAGGCTTGATGCTGTTCGGGCTGGCCCTCGGATTGGGCTGGGGCGTCTTCTATACGCTGGGCCCGATCATCGTGACCTTGCTGGTAGAACCCAGCCAACGCGCCAAGTACTTTGCGCTGCTGTCGGGCAGCATGTTGAGTGGCATCGGCTCCGGCCCTTTGCTCGGACGCGCCACCGCGGCACTGGACCTGCCCCTGACGACCGCGTTCTATATTGCCGGGTTGGCCAGCCTCGCCGGGGTTCTTGTTTTCTGGCGATTGGGCGCCGCGCTCAAGCATCGGGAAAATGCCCCGGCTTCGCGGATTTCCCTGGCCGCCAGCCGCCGGGTGCTGTCTTCCAAGGCGGCGTTCGCGATCCTCATGGTCGGCCTGGGTGGCTGCGTGTTTGGCGGGCTCTCATCGTTCCAGACCAGCTATGCCGCCGCGCACGGGTTGGACTACTCGCTGTTCTTCGCGGGGTTCCTGAGTGCAGCGATCACCAGCCGCCTGTTGATCGCCGGCTTCGTGGTCAAGCTGGATGCCTATCGGGCTGCCTGTGTGTTATCCGGGATCATGCTCGGTTCGATCGCGCTGTTCGCCTTTGGCGTGAGCGGCAACCTCAGCTATCTGCTGGCGGCGGCCACGCTGGGAGTGGGGTACGGCCTGACGTATTCCGTCATCAACGGGCTGGTCGCCCACGAAGCGCCGCCCGGTACAACGTCTCAGGCATTACTGCTGTTCAGCCTGGCCTACTTTGTCGGCGTGTTTGGCTTTCCCTGGCTGGCGGGCAAGATCATCGTCGAATTCGGGCTGCCCACACTGATGCTGGGCGTACTGATCATCGCCGCGCTGAACTGGCTGATCACCGTTGCACGCTTGGTCGAGCGCCGTCTCTCGGCACATAAAATCTTACAGGTGAGCTGATACCGTTCGTCGCCACCGAGGCACGAACCCACAAACTGGGCGGACCAATCAAGGGTAAGGACATCAATCATATGGAGACACCCTCATGAAGAATTCCACGTTTGCCGCCCTCGCCCTCACCGGCCTGCTGTCCGCCGCTTCGCTGAGTGCATTGGCCGCCACCTCGTCCACCGGCAAGACCGATCCTGTGGGCAGCCCGCCCAGCCCTGCCACCCAGGAATCCCAGGACTCGATGGGCACCGGCCTCGACACCAACGGGGGTGCAATCATCGACAACGGCGCCGACCCGCGCACCAAAGGCAACGACACCCAGCGCCAGGCCCCGGCCGCCGTCGGTAACGGCAAAATGGGCCCATCGGTCAATCAGCCGACGATCAACAAAGGCGACGACTCCAACATCCCAGGCGCCCCGAAACAGCCTGCGCCTTGACGCATTGGTAGCAAGACCAACACCCGATCATTTCCCAGTGAAGAGGTATGCATGAACGTCGATAAAAACCTTGAACAAGAAGTCCTCACCCGCCTGCTGCACGCCCACCCGAACGGGTTGGGCAAGGAGGTGCTGGATAATTACCGCGGTGAAAAAGTGGTCGCCAGTGTCTTGGCGCTCCTGCAAGACCGCGGCTTTATCAAGGATGGGCATGTGACCACCGATGCTGCCGGTGACTATGCGTTGAACCTGCCGATCAAGCTGACCGCGTCGGGCGTGGAAGAAGCGCGAAAGCTGGAAAGCCAAACCCGGCAGTAATGGCTTTTATCTGGCCTGGCCCTGATCCAAGGGCCAAACTGTGGCGAGCGGGCTTGCCCCGCGTTGGGCTGCGCAGCAGCCCTAGCAAATCCACCGCGATCCTACCCGCGGGATCTCGGTCGATGGGTTTAGGGGCCGCTTCGCGCCCCAACGCGGGGCAAGCCCGCTCGCCACAACAAGCTCGTTCGCCACAACAAGCCCGCTCACTACAACAAGCTCGTTCGCCACAAAAATCCGGGCGTTCAAGGGAAAGACTAATTCTTAAAAATCAATAATTTACTTGATTATTGATCAGAGGGTGCTTGCCCATCTTTGAGTGCATGGTCATTCAGCGAGTAGCGCGTCAACCTCGGCAGTGCCTGGAGACGTCGCAGGTCCCCAGCGGGTAACCGCCAGTGCCGCCGCCGCGTTCGCGCGGCGTGCCGCCACGACGGGCGCCAGGCCCATGGCCAGACCGGCCATGAACACGCCCGCGTGCGCATCCCCAGCGCCATTGCTGTCCACCGCCCGCACCTTGAAGCCCGGCACGTGCTCAACCTCACCCGCGCGCCCGACCCAGCAGCCATTCGGCCCGTCACGCACGACCAGCAACGTTTCGGCGGGCAGGTGCTGACTGAACGCGGGCAACGCGGCGGTGATATCCGCCGCACCGGTAAACGCGAGCGCTTCGGGGCCATTGCTGGTCCAGATATCGATACGCGGCAACAATGCGCTCATCAAGGCCGAGCCCGGCGCCTTGACCAGAGGGCCCGGGTCGAACACCACCACGATTGCGCGTGGCAGTGCCAGCAGCCAGTCGATCAGCGGCTGTGCCTTGCCCTCAAGGAGCAGGCTGTAGCCACTGACATACACATAGTCGTCCGCCTGCGGCGTTACGGCGGCCAAGTCCTCGGCACTCAACTCGCCCTCAGCGCCGATATGGGAGATGAAGGTGCGTTCGGTGGTGGCTTCCGTGAGAGACACGCACAACCCGGTGTCTTTGCCACCGCTGGCGGCCAAGGCCATTTCAATACCTTCGGCCTGCATGGCGGCACGGGCCAGGTCGCCGAAGCGGCCGTTGCCATGACGCCCCAGGTACACCACCGGCAAGCCATTGCGTCGCGCCGCCGCCATCACATTGAACCCGCCGCCAGCCTCGAAGCTGGCCGAGTGCGCGAGCACGTCGCCACCGGTGGCCGGCAGTTTTTCCAGGGACATGACCAGGTCGACGATGACCTGGCCAGTGTGCAGCAATCTAGACATTGGGGCTCTCAACTAAAGCCGGACGACGGTCAGCCGCGCCGCCGAGTACCGCGTAAATGCCGCCGGCCACCAGGAAGGTGACGATCCAGCCCAGGCCGTTGTGGCCCAGCCAGGAGTCGGACAATGGCCCGGCGAACCAGATGTTTTGCGCAGTGGTACCGATCGTGGTGAAGCTGAAACCCAGCACGATCGCCACGGCCCAGGCGCCGAACGCTCGCCATTCCACGCCACCGCGATACCAGTAGGCGCTGCTTGGGCTCACGTCCAGCAAATCCTTGGGGCTGTAGTAGTGGCGATGGATCAGGTCGACCACAAAGATCCCGACCCAGGCGGTGATCGGCACCGCCAGCAACGAGATGAAGGTGATGAACGGGCCGTAGAAGCTGTCGGCGATCAGCATGAAGTAGATGGAGCCGGCGAAGATCGCCACGATGTCGACGATCACCGCATGCACGCGCTTGACCTTCAGACCGAGGGTCAAGGTGGTGAGGCCGGCCGAATACACCGACAGGTTATTCGACAGCAGCAACCCGCCAAACGCGGTGATCAGGTACGGCACGGCCATCCAGGTCGGCAGCATGTCGCGGATCGCGATGATCGGGTCGGTGGCCGAGGCCAGGTCATGGTTGCCCACCGACAGCAGGCCGCCGAGGGTGATCAGCAGCACCAGCGGAATGCCGGCACCAAACGCTGCGGACGCCACCAGGCGCACGGCCTTGACGCTGCGGTGCTGGTAGCGCGACATATCGGCACCGGCGTTGGCCCAGCCGATACCGGTACCGGCAGCCATGGTGCCGATGCCGATCATCATCGCGCTCATCGGTGCCGGGGTAGCGTTGAACACCGCGCTCCAGTCGATGGTGGCGCAGAGGAAACCGCCGACCAGGATGTTCAAGGCACCGAATACATAGGTGGCCCACTTCTGGATCACCAGCAAGGTAGCGTGGCCCAGGCCGGAAACCGACAGGGTCAGCAACACGAAAATGGCGATGAAGATCAGGGTCAGCAGTGGCGCACTTTTCGCCTCCACCGGGGAGCCGAACAGGATCGAACACAACGAGAGCAGCACGAAGGCGGCGGTGGTGGTGTTGACCGTTTCCCAGCCCAGGCGTGACATCAGCGAGACCAGGGTCGGGCCGATATTGCCGCGTACGCCGAAGATCGCGCGGGACAGGGTCAGGCTGGGCGCACGCCCACGGCGGCCAGCGATGGAAATAATGCCCACCACCGCGAAGGAACCGGCTGCGCCAAGGATCGCAACGATGATCGCCTGCCAGATAGCCAGCCCACGAAACGCCACCAGGGTCGCGCCCAGCGGCAAGCCGAGAATGCTGATATTGGCGGCGAACCACACCCAGAACAGTTGCAGCGGATGACCGTTGCACTCGCCTTCAGGGACCGGTTCGATGCCGCGTGTTTCCAATTGCCCAGCGCTTTGGCTGGAAGAGATGCTGCTCATGAGGGGTGCTCCTGGTGCCTGTATTGTTGTGGTTGTGGCAGATGCTTAAGGTCGATCGACTCTCGGTCTTCCTGACTCGATGAGCTCACAGTGGGAGCGCGCTTTCTGTCAAAGCATCGGGGCGGATACACCGCTGACGCGAGCAGGCCCGCTCCCACCTGTTTGTTTGCGGCGCTTACCGAATGGTCAGCAGCCCCTGCACCAGCGCCTGTAGATCCAGGCCATTGACCCGCTTGACCTGTTCGATCATCGCTTCAGGCCAGCACTGCATGCCCAGGCACGCCCCCAACATGGCCCCGAGCATCGCGGCGATGGTGTCGGTATCGCCCCCCAGGCTGGCGGCCAGGCACAGGGCTTCAAATGCGTTCATTTCGCCCGACGCCACTTGCTGCGCGAGGGCGAACGACACCACCACCGACTCCTGGGACGCGACGGAGGTGCCGATCAATTCATAGAGCAGGTCGGCGAACAGCGCCTTGTCGCCACTGCCGACGCTCAAGGTCCGCGCCCAACTGATGCGCGTGGAAATACGCCCGCCCGCAATCCAGTGTCCATGGCTTTCGGCTTGCTGGGCGAGCTGGGTGCCGATGTTCAACGCTTCGCCCAGGTCCACACCGTTGATGCCCGCCGATACCACGGAGGCCACCGCCGCCGCACTGGAGATGCCCAGGGTGGTGTTGTGGGTAACCTGGCACGCCTGGATCACCGCCTGGAGAAACTGCGCCGGGTCGCGCACATCGGCGGCGATGCCCACCGGCGTGATGCGCATCGCCGCGCCATTGGTGGTGCCGTAGCGTCCGGCTTCTTCCGGGGTGTGCCCGGCGAGGATCATGTCGATGGCGCGCTTGGTCGAAGGCCCGAGCAAATCCTGGGAGCCCTTGGCACGCATCACCGCTTCCCAGTCGATCAGGCGCTGGGCGAGCACAGTGGGGTCGATCTTGCCGTGGCCTTCCACCAGCAACTCGCCGACCAGAATCGCCTGTTCGGTGTCATCGGTGATGGAGCCAGCGGGCATGTTCGGCGCGATGGGCTGGTTGGCGTCAGCATCTTCCAGCGCAGTGATCGCACCGAAGCGCGCCTTGACCTGTTCACGGCTCAAGGATTGGGTGGGCATGCCCAAGGCATCGCCCAGGGCCAGGCCATAGAAAGCGCCAAGAGCGCGAAGCATCGGGGTCATTTCGACGTTCCAAACTGCAGGTGCAGGCGAAAGTGCAGAGGGTCGAGCAAGCTTTCGACGTGCTCCATGAAGCGCTCGCGACGGTCGTAGGTGGTACGCGAAGCCTTGAGAAATACCGTGCCTGCCGGGCGACCGAGCAATTCGGCGTCTTCCTCGCTCAGCGGCTCGGCACCGATCCACTGGTCGCCCTCGGCGCCGACATAACCGTAGGCGGCCAGGGTGATGGTCAGGGAGTTGTCGATCAGGCCCACACGGGGCAGGCTTTCCAGGCCACCGGTCGCCGGCATCAGCGAGCGTTCCAGGGACACGGCGGTGCCATCGGTGGTGCGCCGACGGCGGTCGAGGGCAATAAATTGATCGTTGCCGAAACGGCTGAGCAGGTCCGCGCGGGTCACGGCTTCGAAGCGCAGGATATCGGTGGTCACCAGCGCGCCCGTGTCGGCCAGGGCCTGGGCCCAACCGCTGCGCTGGTCAAGCACCATGCCGTCAAAGGTGACGATGGAACCCACGCCACTCTGGGTGGCGATGTAATTACGGCGCTTGAGCTCGGCCAGGGCCTCACGCAAGGTGCCACGACTGACCGCAAACTCTTCGGCCAACTGGTGCTCGCCCGGTAGCAGGAAACCGTCGGCCATCACCCCACCCTCGATACGGCGGATGAGCTCGTCGACGACGCGTTTTTTCTTATCAAATCGAACATGTCTAATCATGTACAAATTGATAACCGAAAGCGCCCGATCACAGCAAGCGAATTATTTCAAAGGAATGAAAAAACCGCCCTCAGGGCTCCCGCCCGATACGGAAAAACTCCCCGCCACTCCACACACCGAGCCAGTTCTGACCGTTGATCGGACGGCTCACGGCCAGCTCCACCAATTGGTAGAACACATTGCGGTGAATCAGCGCTTCGAGGTTGGTGCGCACACGCAGATAGGGGGACGGTTCTTGAGTGTCGGGGTCGATCACTACCCGCAGCGGGTGTTCGAGGCCAGCCTCGATTTGATCATCGACGTTGGTGGTAAAGCGCAACACCTGGCTTTCGCCCTGCCCTTCGACATCCAGGGTTACCGCGACAAAGGGCGCATCATCGACGCTGATGCCCACCTTTTCCACAGGGGTGACCAGGAAGTAATCGTCGCCATCGCGGCGAAGGATGTTGGAGAACAACTTGACCATCGGCTTACGCCCGATGGGCGTGCCCTGGTAGAACCAGGTGCCATCACGGGCGATACGCATGTCGATATGGCCGCAGAAGTCCGGGTTCCACAGATGCACCGGCGCCGGCCCCTTGCCCTTGGGCAGTTGGGCCAACAGGTCATTGGCCTTGGCGGAATCGGTCATGGTGTTATCCCTCTTTTACGTGCTGGCCTTACTGGTCCCCCATGCCCAGCAGGCCTCGGGCGTACTGCGCCAGGGGCCGGGCAATCAGATCTTCGGGCTTGTTGTCGTGGAACGTCAGTAAACCGCCACGATTGCGAATACGTGCAGTATCAATCAAATACTGGGTGCTGGTCTCGATCAACATGATCTGGATCACACCGCTGTCCAGGCCGAGGCGGTCGAGGGCCTGCTGGTCGGTCCACTCATCGGCGTTGCCGATACGGTCATCCGCCGCGGCAAAACGGCAATACAACAAGTAATGGGCGCCGGCCGCACGGGCTTCGGCCATGGCCTGCTCAAGCCCTTCGGGCTGACGGGCGCGGCGCACCATGGGGAAGTATTCGACGAAGCCGTTGAAGGCTTCCTCGGCTACCACGTTCGGACGCGGATAGGCACTGCCCGGTGGCACGAAAGCGCCTTGGGCGATAAACACAAAGGAGTCCGGCTGGATGCGAACCGAGGCGGTACGGCGAGTATCGCTATGGTCGAGCAACCCGGCATCGCTCATCTGATAGCGGGTGCCTTCGGCCATATCGCTGACGGTCATGCAACCACTCAACGTCAACGACGCCAGCAACAAAACCAGACTACGCATCCTAATCCTCCAGAAGCCGGTGACGGAAAACCGGCGAATGGGCTCAAGATGCAGGTTCTGCGCCAGCTTGAGGGCAGCTCAAATCAAATGTGGGTGATGTGTCATCTTCGGGATAGCGTTAGCCGCCGATGATCTTCATGACCGTCGCGCCGCCGGAGAACGCGACTTCCTGTTTATCGCCCAGCGCCTTGACCAACAGGCCCTGCAAGGCCGGCAGCGCCTGGTGACGCGGCTTGTCCAGCAGGTCGCCGACGTAGTGCCGGTTGCTCGACGACAGGCAGCCATGCAGCCAACCGGTCGACGACAGCCGCAGCCGCGAGCAGGTACGGCAGAACGGCACGCTTTCGTTGGCGATCACGCCAAAAAAGCCTTTACCCGGCACTTCGTAGCGAACGGCCGTGGCGTCTACCGGTGCGTTGGCTTGCAGGTATTCATGGTGTTCGCCGATCAGGCCAAGCAGTTGCTGCAAGCTGACGAATTGCTGCAGAAACGCATTGGAGTCCTTGGCCAGGTGGCCCATGCGCATCAACTCGATAAAGCGCAATTCATAGCCACGCTCCAGGCAATAGTCGAGCAGGGGCATCACCTGGTCGAGGTTCTGCCCGCGCAACGGCACCATATTGACCTTGATCTTGATCCCGGCCGCGCGGGCCTGGTCCATGCCATCGAGCACGGTGGCCAGGTCACCGCCACGGGCGATGCTGCGGAAGGCGTCGGCGTCCAGGGTGTCGAGGGAAACGTTGATACGCCGGATACCGGCGTCCACCAGCAGCGGCAGTTTGCGCGCAAGTAACTGGCCATTGGTGGTCAGGCTGATATCACTGAGGCCCATCCCGCCCACGGCGCCCATGAAGGCTTCGAGTTTGGGGCTGACCAGCGGCTCGCCGCCGGTGATACGCAGGCGCTCGATACCCGCCGCTTCAATCAGATAGGCCACGCCCCGGGCCATGGCCTCGGCCGAGAGTTCGTCCTGGGCAGCCACCAGCCGCTTGCCGTTTGGCACGCAGTAGGTACACGCGTAATTGCAGGCTGAGGTCAGGCTAATCCGCAAATTGCGAAAACGCCTGCCTTGACGATCAACGATCATGGATCACTCCGGCAGAGGATGATTCGGGGCGCGCTAAAAACTGACTGATAAATCAGCTTTTAGCAAGATCCTTGCCTGAGTATATTCCTGGGTTACTGCACCTGGCAGCAAATCATTACGTGGCAGGCGTTTCAGCGGGGGCGTGTGGCTGCTCGGTGCTGTGCTTGCGCTTGTTGCCCATGCGCACACCGATGTCCATCAGGAACTGGAAGAAACCTTCCTGATCTTCCAGCACATTGCTCCAGAACGGCGAGTGGTACAGCGCCACGGCGCCATGCACCAAGGCCCAGGCGGCACAGTAGTGGAAGTACGGCGGCACATCTTCAAGCTTGCCTTCACTGATGCGACCCTTGATCAGCAGGGTCAGGCGTTCGAAGTTCGAGGCGCGGATCTTGTGCAGTTCCTCGACCATTTCCGGCACCTGGTGGCCCTTGACCACTTTTTCTTCCAGGCGGTCGAACAGGCGATAGCGCTGCGGGTCACGCATGCGGAATTCGAAATAGGCCCGGGACAGGGCCTCCTTGTCCTTGTCGACATCGGCCGAGTGCAGCAACTCGTTCAAGTCGCGCTCGTAGTCGAGCATCAGGCGCAGGTAGATTTCGGCCTTGGATTTGAAATGCTTGTAGATCGTGCCTTTGCCGATACCCACGGCATCCGCAATCATCTCGACGGTGACGCTGTCTTCACCTTGTTCGAGGAACAACTTGAGTGCAGTGTCGAGAATTTCCTGCTCACGGCGGCGAAACTCACGGACCTTACGGGGTTCTTTGTGCATGAGGAAGAGGTCTGCAGAGGTCGGTATTAGGGAGGGTTGCGCAGGGCCACGGATACGTGGCGATACGATTTACCCGATGCGAGGGATTATCCCGACTGAACGGTCGTTGGGCAACGTCTATGTGAACCCGTTGCGCACTTTACTTTCAGTCCGCCAACGATTTCATGCTTATCAGTCAGAAATAATACGCAACAACTACAGCTGGGCACCGGCTCAATGAGAACTCAAGCGAAGCGCACGTATTCCAAATCTGTTTAAGAAACGACCAGCCGCGACTGGACTGAATCGGATACTGATCAATACTTCAACTGTCGGCGCGACATCTCCCCCAAGTGAAGCGTCGACCTGGGTACCAACGGACCGCGTGCCCTTGTTTTACTCCTAATGGTCTTAGCCCGGATTCGCCCCCCCAGAACCCGGGTTTTTTTTGCCTGCGATTTGTCCGGCCCCGTTACCCGGCCACATGGGCCTGCGGGAACAGGCGCTTGAAGTTCGCAGTGGTCTGTTCGGCAAAGCGCTCATATGACTCACCGCGCAGCATCGCCAGGTAATCCGCCACATCCCGCACATACTCCGGCAGGTTTGGCTTGCCGCGATGGGGTATGGGCGCCAGGTACGGCGAGTCGGTTTCCACCAGCAGACGGTCGACCGGTACTTGGCGCGCCACATCCCGCAAGGCATCGGCATTGCGGAAAGTCACGATGCCCGACAGGGAGATATAGAACCCCAGGTCCAGGGCGGCCTTGGCCATGTCCCAGTCTTCGGTGAAACAATGCAGCACGCCTGCCTGGGGGAGCGCGGCTTCGCGCAGCAGGGCCAGGGTATCGGCGCGAGCACCGCGGGTGTGGACAATCACTGGTTTGCCGGTCTGCCGGGCGGCTTGCAGGTGCAGGCGAAACGATGCCTGCTGCAACTCGGCGGCTTCGGGTTCGTAGTGGTAATCCAGGCCGGTCTCGCCAATGGCGACCACGCGCGGGTGGTTCAGCTCCCCCAACAGCCAGTCGAGGGCCGGGGCCTCACCGGGCTTGAGGTCCAACGGGTGGACACCCACCGAGCAATCCACATCGGCATAGCGATCGGCGAGGGCTTTGACGTCAGCGGCGTTGTCGGCACTGACGCCGATGCACAGGAAGTGCCCTACCCCGCGCTGGCGGGCGGCTTCGAGGGCGGCATCAAGGGAACCGCCATGCTGGGCAAGGTCAAGGCGATCAAGGTGGCAATGGGAATCTACGAGCATAGGAAATTACGACTTAAGTCACGGAAAGGGCCTGGCCAACGATACACCCGTCGGCCACGGAAATTAACGGCGGCCGAGCAAGCCGACCCACTGCACCAGCAGCGCTTCGAGCAACAGCACGCGGTTGAGGTTGGCCTTGCCGAGCACCTTCTGGCGCTGGGCAAGGATCCAGTCCTGGATATTGAGCACCTTGTCCTGGGCACTTTTCTGCGCCAGGTACTGCACCACCTTGCGCATGTCCGGCAGGCCCAGGCCCTGTTCATCCTGGGTCAACTGGTAGCGCAGGATCAGGCTCGACCAGTCGCAGAACCAGTCGAACAGCAGCAGCAAGGGGATGTCTTTCCAGGCGGCTTCGGCCAACTGAGTAGCGGACAGCTCCTGCTTGAGCAGTTTTTTCACGCCATCCACCACCAGCGCCCGTTGCTCGCGCACGCCCTGGGCGTGCAGCTTCACCGCTGCCAGGGGTGAACCGGCGGCCAGGGTCAGTAACTCGACCCGTTCGTCTTCGGCGCACTCCGGCAGCGCCTGTGCCAGCCACTGCAAGCTCATGGCCTCGCTCGGCAACGGGCACGCCTGCTGCACGCACCGGCTGCGAATGGTCGGCAACAAGCGGCTGGACTGGTGACTGACCAACAACAGCACCGTATCGCCGGAAGGTTCTTCCAGGCTTTTGAGCAAAGCGTTGGCGGCATTGATGTTCATTGCTTCCACCGGCTCGATCAACACCACCTTGCGCCCGCCCATCTGTGCGGTTTGCACCACGAAACCGACAAGGTCGCGGACCTGGTCGACCTTGATCGCCTTGTCGGCTTCCTCGGGCTCCAGCAGATAGTTGTCCGGGTGGCTACCGGCCTTGAGCAACAGGCAGGATTTGCACTCGCCGCAGGCTTCCAGGTTGACCGGACGCTGGCACAACAGGCTGGCCATCAGGCGTTCGGCGAGGGCGCGCTTGCCGATCCCCGCCGGCCCGTGCAGCAAATAGGCGTGGGCGTGCTGGGCACGGCCGGCCAACTGCTGCCAGAGGCTATCCTGCCAGGGGTAGGCTTCAGCCACGGGCGCGCTCCAACAGTGTCGGCAACAAAGCGTCAATGGCCTGTTGCACCCGGGCCAGCGGCTGCGCGGCGTCCAGCAGGTAATAACGCGCCGGTTCAGCCTTGGCGCGCGCAAGGAATGCGCTGCGCACCGCCTCGAAAAACGCCTGGCCTTCCAGCTCGAAGCGATCGAGGCGACCACGGGCACTGGCACGCGCCAGGCCGACTTCTACCGGGAGGTCGAACACCAGGGTCAGGTCAGGGCGCAAATCGCCCTGCACAAAGGTTTCCAGGGTGGCAATGCGCTCCAGCGACAAGCCCCGGCCACCGCCCTGGTAGGCATAGGTGGAATCGGTGAAGCGATCACAAATCACCACCGCACCACGGGCCAGGGCCGGGCGAATCACCTCGGCCAGGTGCTGGGCACGTGCGGCAAACACCAGCAACAGCTCGGTGTCCGGGTTCATCTGTTCGTCACCTGGGGTCAGCAGCACCTCGCGGATACGCTCGGCCAGCGGCGTGCCGCCCGGTTCACGGGTCAACACCACTTCGATACCCTCGGCGCGCAAGCACTCGGCCAGGTAATCGCGGTTGGTGCTTTTGCCGGCGCCTTCCGGGCCTTCCAGGGTAATAAACAAGCCAGTCACAGGCAGTCCTTAGTCAGAGTCATTGCGGGCTTTGCGGCGCGACGGTGTCCGGTGCAGGCTCCGCCGGCGCTTGAGCTGGAGTATCGGCGGGGGGCGTCGGGTCTTCCGGCGGTTTTACCACCGGCGCCGGGCTGGAGCGATAATCGGCGCGACGCTTGAGCTGGAACTCACGCACGGCGGCATTATGCGCATCCAGGTTATCGGAGAAAATATGGCTGCCATCGCCACGGGCGACGAAATACAGGCTGCTGCCCGGCACCGGGTTCAGCGCAGCATGAATCGCCTCGCGGCCGACCATGGCGATCGGCGTCGGCGGCAGACCGGCCACCATGTAGGTGTTGTAGGGGTTGGCTTCCTTGAGGTGGGCGCGGGTCAACTTGCCGTTGTAGCGCTCCCCCAGGCCGTAGATCACCGTCGGATCGGTCTGCAGGAGCATGCCGATCTTCATGCGGCGCACGAACACCCCGGCGATCTGCCCACGTTCTTCCGGCACACCGGTCTCTTTCTCCACCAGGGAGGCCATGATCAGCGCTTGGTAAGGGTCGGTGTATGGCACATCAGCGGCGCGCTTGCTCCATTCCTGGGCGAGTACATCGTCCAGGCGGTTGTAGGCTTTTTTCAGGAATTCAACATCGGTCATGCCGCGTACGAAACGGTAGGTATCAGGAAAGAACCGACCTTCAGGGAACACGCCGGGATGGCCAAGCTTGTCCATCACCTCGCTGTCACTCAGGCCCGAGAGGGTCTGTACGATTTTTTCATGCTTGGCCAGGGCCGAACGAACCTGGCGAAAATTCCAGCCCTCCACCAGGGTCAGGCTGTATTGCACCACTTCGCCACGTTGCCACAGGCCAATCAGGCCCTGGGCGGTCATCCCAGGCGTCATGCGGTATTCGCCGCTGTGCAGCGGCTGTCCATCGAGGTTGAAACGCCAGTACAGGCGCAGCCAGAAGGCACCTTCGAGCACACCCTCGGCCTCCAGGCGATTGAAGGTACCCGTGGGGGTGGCCCCTGCCGGCACATCAAGCAACTGCTCCTGCGTCAGGTTCAGCGGCTGCTTCAGGGAGGAATCGAGTTTCCAGGCGGAAAACCCCAACAGCAACGCCGCCGAGAACACACCGATCAGCAGCAGTACAACCAGTTTTCGTATCAACTCAAATATCCAATAGTGCGCGAACAATGCCCTGCAGTTTACGGGTGAGCGGGCCAACCGACCAGCTCATCGCAGCGCAGTCGCGCACCGGCCAAATGCCATAAACGCTGTTGCACACGAAGACTTCATCAGCCTGTTGCAACTGCTCAAGGCTGATATCAGCCACGGCCACCGGGATGCCCAGCGCTTGTGCCTGGGCCAGGACCTCGGCGCGCATGACACCGGCAACCCCGCAACGCGCCAGATCGGCGGTTAGTAACAAGCCGTTGCAAACCAGGAACAAGTTGCTGAACACGCCCTCGATGACGCGTCCGGACCTATCCAGCATCAAGCCCTCGGCATGCTCGGCGTCTTGCCATTCGGCGCGGGCAAGCACTTGCTCCAGGCGGTTGAGGTGCTTGAGACCCGCCAATAGCGGTTGTTCGGACAAGCGGGTGGCACACGGAAACAGGCGGATACCGTCGGTTCCATAGGCCGGGGGATAAGTGGCGGGCGGACTGCCCAGCAAGATCCGACGCACGGGAGCGCCGGGGTTGATGCCATAACCGCGCAGGCTGTCGCCGCGGGTGAGCATCAACTTGAGAACACCGTCGCCGAGGGCGGCGGCATAAGCCAGCACTTCGCTGCGGATCAGCGCCGGATCCGCAACCAGTGCCAACCGCCTGCAGCCCTCGTCAAGGCGGTGCAGGTGGCGGTCGAGCAGCACGGGCTGCCCGGCCTTGACGGCAATCGTCTCAAACAAGCCGTCGCCATAAGCCAGGCCACGATCCTTCAGGGGCACGCTGTCCGCTGGCTGACCGTCGACCCAGCTGTGCATCACTCGGCGAACCGGCGGAACACCAGGGAACCGTTGGTGCCACCGAAACCGAACGAGTTGGAGATCACCACGTCGATCGGCATCGGCTGTGCTTCGTGAGGCACGAAGTTCAGGTCGCAACCTTCGTCCGGCTCATCGAGGTTGATGGTCGGCGGAGCGACCTGATCCTTGATGGCCATCACACTGAAGATCGCCTCGACCGCGCCCGCCGCACCCAACAGATGGCCGGTCATGGACTTGGTAGAGCTGACCGCCAGCTTGTAGGCATGGTCGCCGAACACCGACCTGATGGCTTCGGCTTCCGCCAGGTCGCCAGTCGGGGTCGAGGTGCCGTGGGCGTTGATGTACTGCACCTGGTCCGGGTTGACCTTAGCATCGCGCAGGGCGTTGGTAATGCAACGCGCAGCGCCAGCACCATCGGCCGGTGGCGAGGTCATGTGGTAGGCGTCGCCGCTCATGCCGAAACCGATCAGCTCGGCGTAGATGGTGGCACCCCGCGCCTTGGCGTGTTCCAGCTCTTCGAGCACCAGGGCACCGGCACCGTCGGACAGTACGAAACCGTCACGGCCCTTGTCCCATGGACGGCTGGCACGGGTCGGTTCGTCATTGCGCGTCGACAGCGCACGGGATGCGCCGAAGCCGCCCATGCCCAGGCCACAGGCGGCCATTTCGGCGCCACCGGCGATCATCACATCCGCCTCGTCATAGGCGATATTGCGCGCCGCCATGCCGATGCAGTGAGTGCCCGTGGTGCACGCCGTGGCAATGGCGTAGTTAGGTCCCTGGGCACCCAAGTGGATGGACAGGAAACCGGAAATCATATTGATGATCGAGCCCGGAACGAAGAACGGTGAAATTCGACGGGGGCCGGAATCATGCAGCGTGCGACTGGTTTCTTCGATATTGGTCAGACCGCCAATACCCGATCCCATGGCGACGCCGATACGCTCACGGTTGGCGTCGGTCACTTCCAGGCCGGCGTTACGCACTGCCTGAAAACCGGCTGCCAGGCCGTATTGAATGAACAGGTCGAGTTTGCGGGACTCTTTGACCGAGAGATATTCCTCGACATTGAAACCCTTTACCGAGCCGCCAAAACGGGTGGAATAGGCAGAAAGGTCCGTGTGTTCGATCAGACCAATACCACTGCGGCCAGCCAGAATGCCCTGCCAACTGCTCGGCACATCCGTACCCAGTGGCGACAACATACCCATACCGGTGACTACGACGCGTCTACGCGACACAGCACTCTCCTTTTTCTTGATGACGACACTTTGCTTCAGAGCCACTTTTCATCAGAGCTAAAGAAAAAACCGCACGCCGTTACAGCAGTGCGGTTTTTCCCTGACAGCAAGCGACGACTACAAACTATTACGCCTGGTGGCTAGTAACGTAGTCGATAGCAGCTTGAACAGTAGTGATTTTTTCAGCTTCTTCGTCCGGGATTTCGGTCTCGAATTCCTCTTCCAGAGCCATCACCAGCTCAACGGTGTCAAGGGAATCGGCACCCAGGTCTTCTACGAAGGAAGCAGTGTTGATCACTTCTTCTTCTTTGACGCCCAGTTGCTCGGCAACGATTTTCTTGACGCGCTCTTCGATGGTGCTCATACCTTGTTTAACTCCTAATGGACAAATTCAGGCAGCTGGCCAGTGGGTAAGTGTATAGAAAGCCATTTCAGCTTTTCAACTGAAAGCTTCACCCTGTACCCCGTAGGCCACCTGCCTATAAATTAAGTTGCAGCTTTATAACGGATTTTAGACAGCTCGTATGACATTTTTTTGAAGCGATCCGTCACAATTTAACTCATGTACATCCCGCCGTTCACCGGGATTGTAGCCCCAGTCACGTATGCCGCACCGTCGGATGCCAGGAAAGTGACCACATTCGCGATCTCTTGAGCCTGGCCCAGACGGCCCAGCGGAATCTGCGTCAGCAAGGCTTCACGCTGTGCTTCCGGCAGTTCGCGGGTCATATCGGTATCGATGAACCCTGGGGCCACCGAGTTGACCGTAATCGACCGCGAGCCGACTTCACGCGCCAATGCACGGCTGAAACCTTCCAGACCGGCCTTGGCGGCTGCGTAGTTTACTTGGCCTGCGTTGCCCATGGCACCCACTACAGAGCCAATATTGATAATTCGGCCCCAGCGCGCCTTGGTCATGCCGCGCAAAACGCCCTTGGACAGGCGAAACAGACTGTTCAAGTTGGTGTCGACCACGTCGTACCACTCGTCGTCTTTCATGCGCATCATCAGGTTATCGCGGGTGATACCGGCGTTATTCACCAGAATTGCCGGCGCACCGAACTGTGCGGTGATCTCGGCCAGTACCGCAGCCACGGACTCATCGCTGGTCACATTCAGCTCAAGGCCAGTGCCTTGGACACCGTTTTCCTTCAAGGTCGCGGCGATACGCTCGGCGCCCGAAGCGGAAGTGGCGGTGCCAATGACAACGGCGCCCTGACGGCCCAGTTCCAGGGCGATGGCCTGGCCAATGCCACGGCTGGCGCCGGTAACCAGTGCAACTTTACCTTGCAGACTCATGCAGGCTTCTCCTAAGTTCGGGGATCAGGGGTCAGGCCAGTGCCGCGAGAGCGGCAGCGAAGGCATCCGGGGTATTGAGATTGGCGGTCGACACACCGTCGGCGCAACGCTTGTTCAGGCCCGCCAGGACCTTGCCCGGGCCGCATTCAACCAGCTCGGTGGCGCCATTGGCGGCCAGGGTCTGTACCGACTCAACCCAGCGTACCGGCTTGTAGAGCTGCTCCAACAGGTCGCGCTTGAGGGTCTCGAGATCAGGCGCAACCGCCGCGCTGACGTTCTGCACCAGCGGAATCTGCGGCGCCTGCCAGTTGACGGCGGCGATGGACTCGGCAAACCGCTCGGCTGCCGGACGCATCAACTCGCAATGGGACGGCACGCTCACCGGCAACGGCAGCGCACGCTTGGCGCCACGGGCCTTGCAGCCTTCGATGGCACGCTCGACCGCCGCCTTGGCACCGGCGATCACCACCTGGCCAGGGGAGTTGAAGTTCACTGCGCTGACCACTTCGCCCTGAGCGGCTTCGGCGCAGGCCTCGATCACGACCGCATCGTCCAGGCCGAGGATAGCGGCCATGCCGCCCTGCCCGGCCGGAACGGCTTCCTGCATCAGTTGGCCACGACGCTCGACCAGCTTGACCGCCTCGCCCAGGGTCAGGCTGCCCGCCGCCACCAGGGCGCTGTATTCGCCCAGGCTGTGACCGGCCACGAATGCCGGGCGTGCGCCGCCTTCAGCCAGCCACAGGCGCCACAGAGCAATCGAAGCGGTCAGGATCGCCGGTTGGGTTTTATCGGTTTGATTGAGTTGTTCTTCCGGCCCCTGCTGGGTCAACGCCCACAGGTCGTAACCCAGGGCATCGGAAGCTTCCTTGAAGGTTTCCAGGATCAGCGGATATTGCGCGCCCAGCTCGGCCAACATGCCGAGGGACTGCGAACCCTGCCCTGGAAAGACGAATGCGAGGGATGTAGACATGTAACAAGCCCCTAAATGATCAGGTCGTCGGAAATGGTCGCTCCCGATCTTAAAATGAATGGTGGGAGCGCACGAAACTGACAGATTGGATGGTCAATTGAACTGGTCGGTCACATTTAAGCATTCCCGAGCCGATTCGCCTAAGGCAACAGATCCTCTAGACGGCCGTGCAAACGTTGAGGCAGGTTTTCCTGGATCTCGATAAGCGCACGCGCAATAGCGCTTTGGAAGCCCTGCACGCCCGCCGAGCCGTGGCTTTTGACCACAATGCCCTGCAAGCCAAGAAAACTTGCGCCGTTATGCCGCGCTGGCGCCAGGTCTGCCTGCAGGCGGCGCATCAACGGCAGCGCCAGGGCGCCCACCATGCGTGACGCCAGGCTCTGCTTGAACAACGCTTCGATGCGCATCGCGATCATGGTGGCCAGGCCTTCGCTGGACTTGAGCAGGATATTGCCGACAAAACCGTCGCACACCACCACATCCGCTTCGCCACGGTACAAACCGTCGCCTTCGACAAAGCCGATGTAGTTCAAGCCCCGCGCGCCCTGCAACAGGGTAGCGGCGAGCTTCACCTGCAGGTTGCCCTTGATGTCCTCGGTACCGATGTTCAGCAAGGCCACTCGCGGCCGGACCACACCCAGCGCTTCGGCGGCCACCGAGCCCATCACGGCGAACTGAAACAGGTGCTCGGCACTGCAATCGACATTCGCGCCCAGGTCCAGCAGTTGGCAATAGCCTTTCTGCGTCGGAATCGCCGCCACCATCGCCGGCCGGTCAATCCCCGGCAGGGTCTTGAGCACATGCCGCGACAATGCCATCAATGCACCGGTATTGCCGGCGCTGACGCAGGCTTGCACCTTGCCGTCGTGCAACAACTCAAGGGCTACCCGCATCGAAGAATCGGGCTTGCCACGCAGGGCCGCCGCCGGCTTGTCATCCATGCTGATGGTTTCGCTGGCTGGCGTAATCGTCAGGCGCGCGCGATCCACCGCCGGATGGCTGGCAATCAGTTCTTCAAGGAGGGAGGGTTGACCGACAAGGGTCAGGTGCAGCGAGGGTGTGGCAGCCAGGCTGGCAATGCAGGCCTGAACAATGCTGCGGGGACCGAAGTCCCCGCCCATTGCGTCAATCGCGATGACTTGAGCAGACAAGTGATTACTCGTCAGCGCCCTTGTCGATCACTTTACGGCCACGGTATACGCCTTCTGGCGATACGTGGTGACGCAGGTGAACTTCACCGGTGGTCTTTTCTACGGACAGGGTGCTAGCCTCGAGAGCGTCGTGCGAACGACGCATGTCACGGGCAGAGCGGGATTTTTTGTTCTGCTGAACAGCCATAATTGATTAACTCCTAAACGTTTGGGTCACGCTTTAACTGCGCCAATACACTGAACGGGTTGGACCGCGTTACCTCGTCCTCGCTCGGTTCGGGCTCGTCATCGAGGCCCGCCGGCTGCTGGCATTCTTCCGGATGATGAGCAGGCACAATGGGCAAGGCGAGCAGAAGCTCCTCCTCGATCAGTGCATGCAGATCCAAAGGATCTTCGCCCAGTTCCAGCACGTCATAACCTTTCGGCAACGACTGGGTATTCGCACCCTCCTTCACCACAGCATAACTGCACTCGCTGTGGATCGGCAGGGTGACCAGCTCAAGACAACGCTGGCAAACCATTTTGACCTCGGTGTCGATAAAGCTGTGGATTACCACAGATTTACGTTCATCTCGTTCAAAAACGAATTTGGCCTGCACCGTACCGACAGTGTCGGAAAGCGGGTCGCAGAGTCTCTCCAAATCGGCCAGCAGCAACTCACCTTGAAGGGAAGTGCCACGATCAGCCAATTTGCGCGGGTCAACGTGAGGTGGAATCGGGTCATTCAACATAGGCGCAGCATTATAGGGATGCCCCCAGCCATGTCAAAGGAAATTCAGCCCTGTGCGTCGGCCGGTCGCCCCGCTAGAATCGGCGGCTGCCTTGAGGAGACGTCCATGCTGCCTTTATTACTCGCTTCCAGCTCGGTTTATCGCCGGGAATTGCTGAGCCGCCTGCACCTGCCGTTCACCTGCAGCTCGCCGGATATCGACGAAAGCCACGCTGCAAATGAGCCGGCCACGGATCTGGTCAAACGCCTGGCCGAACAGAAAGCCCGTGCCCTCGCCGCCAGCCATCCTGGACATTTGATCATCGGCTCCGACCAGGTCGCCGCGCTGGAAGGCCGCATCATCGGCAAGCCTCACACGTTCGAAAACGCGCGCGAGCAATTATTGGCTGCCAGTGGCAAACGTGTCAGCTTCCTCACCGGCCTGGCCCTGCTTAACAGCGAGACGGGGCACTGCCAGGTGGACTGCATACCCTTTACCGTGCACATGCGCGAGCTGGATGCAGCGCGCATCGAGCGCTACCTGCGGATCGAGCAGCCGTATGACTGCGCGGGCAGCTTCAAGGCTGAAGGGCTGGGCGTGAGCCTGTTCCAGAGCACCGAAGGGCCGGACGCGACCAGTCTTGTCGGCTTACCCCTGATTCGGCTGGTGGATATGCTACTCAGCGAAGGCGTGCAAATCCCTTAAGAACGCTGCAAGACCCAATGCGGGATGGGCGACGCGACGATTCGACTTGCTCCCGACAGCGGTAATTCAGTCAGCTTATCTGTAGCTGACCCACCGCTATCGGGGGCAAGCTCCCTCCCACTTCTATCGAAATCTCAGCGCAGGGTTGGGCCCTGGAAGCCCATGTACAGCGCCAGCTTCTCAGCCACGCTGGCACCGAGCTTCTTGGAGAAACGATCAAACGGCGATTCTTCAACGGTGAAATCCACCAGGTCCTTCTCGCCAATCACATCCCGCGCCACCGAACTGGCACTGCCCAAGCCATCGATCAGACCCAGTGGCAATGCTTGCTCGCCCGACCACACCAGACCGGAGAACAACTCCGGATGCTCTTTATCCTTCAGACGATCCCCACGCCCCTGCTTGACGCTGGCGATGAACTGGCGATGAGTGGTGTCGAGCACGCCTTGCCAGAACTGGGTTTCATCCGCCTTTTGCGGCTGGAACGGGTCAAGGAACGCCTTATGCTCGCCCGAGGTGTAGGTCCGACGCTCCACCCCCAGCTTCTCCATGGTGCCGACAAAGCCATAACCGGCCGCCGTCACACCAATGGAGCCGACCAGGCTGGCCTTGTCGGCATAAATCTGGTCAGCGGCGCTTGCAATGTAATAGGCACCCGAAGCGCCGAGATCGGAAATGACCGCATACAGCTTGATCTCCGGATGCAGCCCGCGCAGGCGACGAATCTCGTCATACACATAGCCCGACTGTACCGGGCTGCCACCGGGGCTGTTGATGCGCAGGATCACGCCCTTGACCTTGGGGTCTTCAAAGGCCGCGCGCAGGCTGCTGACAATATTGTCGGCGCTGGCGGACTCCTTGTCGGCGATCACCCCACGCACCTCGATCAGGGCCGTGTAGTGGCTGCCACGGGTGGCGCTTTTTTCCATGTCCATCAGCGGACTGAACAGCGCCAGCATGCCCAGCAGGTAAACAAAGGTCAGCAGCTTGAAGAAAATCCCCCAACGCCGCGAACGACGCTGCTCCTGCACGCTGGCCAGGAGAGTCTTCTCCAACAGCTTCCAGCTTTTGTCATCGGCCTTGTCGTCACTGGCCTTTTCCGGTGCTTTCCACTCATCACTCATGCCAACTACCCCAGCAAAGACTTATTGGGCCCGGCCGAGCCAGGCCTGCAATTCAGAAAAATGATCGATCGTCAGCCTGGGCTCATATGGCTGCAACGCCTCGGCAGCCTGGGCGCCATAACTGACCGCCACACTGTCCATGCCAGCGTTGCGCGCCATCATCAGGTCGAAGGAAGCGTCGCCCACCATCAGCGCCTGGCGCGGCGACACGCCGCAATGGGCCAGGATCTGCTCAAGCATCAGGGGATGGGGCTTGCTGGCGGTTTCGTCAGCGGCGCGGGTGATGTCGAAATAATCTTCCCAACCATACGCCTCGAGCACCCGGTCCAACCCGCGACGGGACTTACCGGTGGCGACGGCCAGGTGATAGCCCTCGGCGCGAAAAGCGTCCAGGGACTGCACCACCCCATCAAACAGCGGCGACGGCTCGGCCTCCAGGGCCATGTAGTGATCGACGTAGTGCCCACGGAAAGCGACCAACTCAGCGTCAGCGATGTGCGGGTACAAGGTACGAATCGCCTCCGGCAGGCCGAGGCCGATAATGCCCTTGACCGCGAGGTCAGTGCACGGCTCGAAGCCCGAGCGGTTGGAGGCAATGTGAATGGATTCGACGATCCGGCCAATGGAGTTGGCCAGGGTGCCGTCCCAATCGAAAATCAGCAGCTTGTAATCAAGGTGCGACACTCAAACGCTCCACGGTCTTGGCCCACATGTCATCGACCGGCGCCTGCAGTTTCAATTCACCGCCATCGGGCAGCGGCACGGTGAGCATATAGGCGTGCAGGAACAGGCGCTTGCCGCCCAGCTCCCGGATTTCCTTGGAGAAATCCTCGTCGCCATATTTGGTATCGCCCGCAATGCAGTGGCCCGCATGCAGGGTGTGCACGCGAATCTGGTGGGTACGACCGGTGACGGGCTTGGCTTCGACCAGAGTGGCGAAGTCACCGAAGCGGCGCAGCACCTTGAACAGGGTCAGGGCCTCTTTGCCCTCCTCGTCCACTTCAACCATGCGCTCGCCGGAGCGCAGGTTGCTCTTCTGCAACGGCGCGCGGACGCTCTTGATCGAACTGGCCCAGTTGCCACGCACCAGCGCCATGTAGCGCTTGTCCACGCCATCGCCACGCAGGGCTGTGTGCAGATGGCGCAACATGCTGCGCTTCTTGGCGATCATGAGCAGGCCGGAGGTGTCACGGTCCAGGCGGTGGACCAGCTCCAGCTCCTTGGCATCCGGACGCAGCTGACGAAAGGCTTCGATCACGCCGAAGTTCAGGCCGCTGCCCCCGTGAACCGCAATGCCGCACGGCTTGTTGATCACAATCAGCTTGCTGTCTTCGAAGACAATCGAGGCCTCGAGGCGCTGCAACAGGCCCTGGGCCAATGGCACGGGCTCGTCGCGCTCAGGCACGCGCACCGGCGGCACACGAACGATATCGCCCGCCTGCAGCTTGTACTCGGGCTTGATGCGGCCCTTGTTCACACGCACTTCGCCTTTACGCAAGATGCGGTAAATCAAGGTCTTGGGCACGCCTTTGAGCCTGGCCAGGAGAAAATTGTCGATGCGTTGGCCGGCATATTCCGGCGAGACCTCGAGCAGCTGGACGCTGGGGGTCTGGGGGGCGGTAGTCGTCATGGCGGCGATGATAACAATTTTTTATGGAATTGAAGCACTTAATCATTGCTGCTATAGTCGCGAACGCCGCCAAAAGCGGCCTGGACAGAGGACTAGCGGCAAACTGCCGGCCCTGACCATCGCAATTCATCAGGACGCGAGGCCGTCCTACGGGGCTTTCACCACCTTGGAAGGCCCGAGATTGTAACAAGCGCAGGTGACATGAGGCCTGAAGCGAGTGCAGAAAGCAGAGTGAATACTCGTCTTCTGCGCCGATATTTACGGCCAGTTCACAAAGTGCAGTCAGTCTTGGGACACACCATGGCGAATGCTTCGGAAACAACGCCTGTTAAGAGCTGAGTGAGAGCGCAGTCGCCCACACCTAGTCTTGTTTAGCCATGAGCGTGGACTCCCCATTGGAGAACACGGTAAATGCCAACCCGCTGCGGATTCTGCGCGCGGCAGCACCCGAATTATCAGGGATACGTGTAGGGTGGAGATGCACAACCGTCGGACCGTGTAGCACTAGGCTTATATATAGACGCTTCATCTCGTCCACAGTCGCCGGTTGATTCCTCCTCCTGACCTTAGCTTTTGTTGAAGTGGTGCCTTTGTCACCACCGCTAACAAGCAGGACGCGTCCGTCGCGATACCAGCCCAATTGGCCGGTTATTGCTGGACACTGGAGTGGCCAACCACTCTTGACGCACCTGACACCGACCGTGAGAAGTCGTGTGTGCCGAACGCCGTTTCCGGCAGCCCGGAAACCGACGGTACAACATGAAAAGAATGCTGATTAACGCAACTCAACCCGAAGAGTTGCGTGTTGCACTGGTAGATGGCCAACGCCTCTACGACCTGGACATCGAATCCGGTGCACGCGAGCAAAAGAAGGCCAATATCTATAAAGGCCGTATTACTCGCATCGAACCGAGCCTTGAGGCTGCCTTTGTCGATTTCGGCTCCGAGCGCCACGGCTTCCTGCCCCTCAAAGAAATTTCCCGCGAATACTTCAAGAAATCCCCTGAAGGCCGCGTGAACATCAAGGACGTCCTGAGCGAAGGCCAGGAAGTCATCGTCCAGGTCGAAAAAGAAGAACGTGGCAACAAGGGCGCCGCCCTGACCACCTTCATCAGCCTGGCCGGCCGCTACCTGGTACTGATGCCGAACAACCCACGTGCCGGCGGCATTTCCCGTCGCATCGAAGGCGAAGAGCGCAACGAACTGCGCGAAGCGCTGAACGGCCTGGTTGCACCGGCCGACATGGGCCTGATCGTTCGCACTGCCGGCCTGGGCCGCAGCAGCGAGGAAATGCAGTGGGACCTCGACTACCTGCTGCAACTGTGGACCGCTATCAAAGAAGCGTCCCTGGATCGTTCCGCGCCGTTCCTGATCTACCAGGAAAGCAACGTCATCATCCGCGCTATCCGCGACTACCTGCGCCAGGACATCGGCGAAGTGCTGATCGACAGCGTTGAAGCCCAGGATGAAGCCCTGACTTTCATCCGCCAGGTGATGCCGCAGTACGCCAGCAAGATCAAGCTGTACGAAGACAGCGTTCCGCTGTTCAACCGTTTCCAGATCGAAAGCCAGATCGAGACCGCCTTCCAGCGCGTGGTCGAACTGCCTTCCGGTGGCTCCATCGTGATCGACCCGACCGAAGCCCTGGTGTCCATCGACATCAACTCGGCGCGTGCCACGAAAGGTAGCGACATCGAAGAAACCGCCCTGCAGACCAACCTGGAAGCGGCTGAAGAAATCGCCCGCCAACTGCGCCTGCGTGATATCGGCGGCCTGATCGTGATCGACTTCATCGACATGACCCCAGCCAAGAACCAGCGCGCCGTGGAAGAGAAAGTCCGCGAATGCCTGGAAGCTGACCGTGCCCGCGTGCAAGTCGGCCGCATCTCGCGCTTCGGCCTGCTGGAAATGTCCCGTCAGCGCCTGCGTCCATCCCTGGGCGAGAGCAGCGGCATCGTCTGCCCGCGTTGCAACGGCACCGGCATCATCCGTGACGTTGAATCGCTGTCCCTGGCGATCCTGCGCCTGATCGAAGAAGAAGCGCTGAAAGACCGCACCGCCGAAGTCCGCGCGCAAGTGCCGATCCCGGTGGCCGCGTTCCTGCTCAACGAAAAACGCAACTCGATCACCAAGATCGAACTGCGCACCCGTGCCCGTATCGTGATCCTGCCGAACGATCACCTCGAGACGCCGCACTTCGAAGTGCAGCGCCTGCGTGATGACAGCCCGGAAGCCCACAGCGGCCAGTCCAGCTACGAAATCGCGGCTGCCGCTGCCGAAGTGGAAGAAGTGCAGCCTGCCGCCGCGACCCGCACCCTGGTTCGCCAGGAAGCCGCCGTGAAGACCGCGCCAGCCCGTGCCAATGCACCGGTTCCGGTTGAAGCCGCCGCACCGGTTGCCGCGCCAGCCGCCCTGCCTGAACCAAGCCTGTTCAAGGGCCTGGTGAAGTCGCTGGTCAGCCTGTTCGCCACCAAGGAAGAGCCTGCTGCACCGGTAGTGGTTGAAAAACCAGCCACCGAACGCCCGGCTCGCAACGAAGAGCGTCGCAACGGTCGCCAGCAAAGCCGCAACCGCAATGGTCGTCGTGACGAAGAGCGCAAGCCGCGCGAAGAACGTGCTCCGCGTGAAGAGCGCGCACCACGTGAAGAGCGTGCGCCTCGCGAAGCCCGTGAAGACACTCCGGCCGTAGCCCGTGAAGAACGTGCACCGCGCGAAGAGCGCGCACCGCGTACCCCACGTGCTCCGCGTGAAGATCGCAAGCCACGTGGCGAACGTGAAGAACGTGTGCGCGAACTACGCGAGCCACTGGACGCTGCGCCAGCCGTTGCCGGTGCTGCTGTTGCAGTTGCTGCCTCGACTGAAGAACGCCCGGCTCGCCAACCGCGTGAAGAACGTGCGCCACGTGAAGAACGTCAGCCACGTGCTCCGCGTGAAGAACGTCAACCTCGTGCCGAGCAAGCCCCTGCCGCCAGCGAAGAAGAAGTCCTGACCGGCGAAGAGCAACTGCAGGAAGACGGCCAGGACAACGCCGAAGGCGATCGTCCACGCCGCCGCTCCCGTGGCCAGCGTCGTCGCAGCAACCGTCGCGAGCGTCAACGTGATGCCAACGGCAATGTGATCGAAGGCTCGGAAGAGACCGGCGAGAACGCAGAAGCCGCCACCAGCGAACCCACTGGCACCGAACTGGCTGCCGGCCTGGCCGTAACCGCTGCTGTTGCCAGCTCGGTCATCAGCGCACCTGCTGAAGCCCAGGCTCACGAACAGGCTGAACGCGCCACTGCCGCCGTCGAAGAAACGCATGCGGTAGAAGCGCCTGTCGCTGAAACCCCAGTCGTTGAAGCACCGGTTGTCGAAGCCACCACCCCGATCGAAGCCCCCGTGGTTCCGGAAGTGGAGGTTGCACCGGTTCGTGAAGCCCAGCCGGAAGCCGAAGTTACCACTACCGAGCCTGAAGCGGTTGCTGAGCCTCAGCCAGTGGTTGAAGCCCCGGTTGTCGAAGCAACGGCCCCGGCTGTGCGTGAAGTTCGCGAAGAACAGACCGCGTTCCAGTGGACTGCCGAGCCTGCCGCTCCAGTTGAAGTGCCAACCCCTGCCCCTGTGGTAGAAGAAGCGCCGGCCCCGGTCGCCGAAGTGGTTGAAGCCGCCCCGGTTGTGGTTGCCGAGCCTGCGCCAGTGGTTGAGACGCCAGTGGTTGCCGAAGTCGCCGCGCCGGTGGTTGAAGCTGCCCCAGTGGTCAGCGCACTGACCGAAAACGGCCGTGCGCCGAACGACCCACGTGAAGTGCGTCGTCGCCGCAAGGAAGCTGAAGCCGCCGCTGCTGCCGCAGCCGCTGCCGTACCGGCTGTAGCCGAAGTGGTCGAGGCGCCAGCCCCGGTCGCTGAAACTGTGGTGGAGCACACTGCCCCTATCGTCGACGAGAACCCAGGTTCTGCTGACGAAGTGGTAGAGCATCACCCAAAGGCCTTGGAAGAAGAACACGAGCCTAAACCCTTCGTCTGATTCCATAAGCCAATAAAAAGCCCCGCCTGATCACTCAGGCGGGGCTTTTTTTTATGCGATCGGGTTGTGTCCAGCGAGCCGGCTGCCAGAAGGTCAGGCAGGCACGAAACGTAATGACGGTGGCACATCTACATCCCATAGCACGCCGGGGTCGTCCACGGGCACTTCCCGCACGCTGGCATGCGCAAACAGCGGTCGAGCCCCCCGGTCCCCCGTCAGCGCCATCAACGCTGGCCCGAGCGAACGCCCGAACATGACCGGATGCCCATACTGTCCAGCATGCACCGGCACACTGATACCCTCCGTGTGCGCCACCACCTGCTCAATACTGCTCGGCAGGATAAACGGCATATCCCCCAGCACCACCAACCAACCGTCGCTTGAACGGCTGGCCGCCACCGCCGCCGCAAGGCTGTCGCCCATGCCCGCCGAGCGCAGCAGCACCACTTCGCAGCCGTAGCGCTGTGCCAAACGGATGACTTCAAGCCGATCCGGCGAGGTCACCACACAGCGTTTTGCAACGCTATCAGGCACATTCACCAACACCTGCTCGAATACCGGCCGCGTCACGCCGTCCCGGCCAACGCACTGCGCCAGCAACTTGTCCTGATCAGCGCCGGCCGCAGCGCGAAAACGACTGCCCTGCCCCGCCGCCAGCACAACGGCAGTCACCATCACTCAACCACCGTCGACAGCGGCTTTTTTTGCACGGCCTCCACACCGTTCTTGATCGCGACAATCTCTGCCATCAATGACAACGCGATCTCCGCCGGCGTGTGGCTGCCGATATGCAAACCGATCGGCCCGTGCAGACGCGCAATCGCATCGGCCGACAAACCAAGTGCCGCCAGGTTCTCACGGCGTTTCTGGCTATTGACCCGCGACCCCAGCGCGCCGATATAAAACGCACTGGAGTTCAGCGCCGTCAGCAGCGCCATGTCATCCAGGCGCGGGTCATGGGTCAGGCAGACGATGGCCGTGCGTTCGTCGGTCTGGATGTTCAGCACCGCTTCATCGGGCATACCCGGCACAAAGCGGCCGTGCTGCTCTTCCCAGCCATACACAAATTCATCCCGCGGGTCACAGATCAGCACTTCGAAATCCAGCAACCGCGCCATTTCCGCCACATAACGCGACAGTTGCCCGGCACCGATCAACAGCAGGCGCCAGCGCGGGCCGTAGATGGCGCGCAAACGCTGGCCATCAAAGCTCACCACGTCGGTCTTGTTCGCAGCACTCAGGCTCACAGCCCCCGTGGCCAGCTCCAGTTCGCGGGCGACAATTTCATGGGCCTCGCAGCGCGCCAGCAATTGGGCAACCCACTCCCACTCAATGACCCGCTCCTCGGTCAGGCGCAGGGTGCCGCCACATGGCAAGCCAAAGCGCGCTGCCTCATCCCGGGTCACACCGTAAGTCACCAGTTGCACCGGCGGCCCGTCTTCGGCCAACCGCCCATCCTGCAAGCGCGCAATCAGGTCATCTTCGATGCACCCGCCAGATACCGAGCCAATCACCACGCCATCGCCGCGCAAAGCCAGCATGGCCCCCGGCGGGCGCGGCGCGCTGCCCCAGGTCTGGACCACGCTATACAACACCACCCGTTGCCCGGCGCGACGCCATTCGAGCACGCTCCGCAGGACGTTCAGATCCACACTGTCCATCAGGCCTTCACCTCCTGCCAGCCTTGCAGTTGGTAACGCACCGGCAGTTCGCGGATACGCTTACCCGTCGCGGCAAAGATCGCATTGCACAGCGCCGGCGCAATCGGCGGCACGCCGGGCTCACCGACCCCACCTAATGGCACCTCGCCCTTTGGCGTGACCAGGTGCACGGCAACTTGCCTGGGCGCCAGGGACATGCGCGCCACTTCATACATATGGAAATTGTCCTGCTGGACCTTACCATCCTTGAAGCTGATTTCACCCAGCACGGCATTCCCCAGGCCCATCACACAGGCACCTTCGAACTGCGAGCGGATGCGCTCCGGGTTGATCTGCGGGCCACAGTCCACGGCAATATCGGCCTTGTGCACGATCAGGGTGCCATCACCCTGGACCTCTACCTCGATCACCGCGGCCACATAGGTGACGAAGCTGTAGTGCACCGCCAGCCCCAGACCTCGGCCCTTGGGCAAGGTGCGCCCCCAGCCCGCCGCCTTGGCTGCGGTTTCCAGCACACCACGCAGGCGGGCAGTGTCAATCGGGTAGCGCTCCGGGGATTCGCCGTAGTTCCACTCGTCACTCAGGGTCTTCGGATCGATCTGACGGTCCGGGCCGAGCAACTTGAGTTGGTATTGCAACGGGTCCTGGCCGGCCTTGTGCGCGAGTTCATCGACAAAGCATTGAATCGCAAAACCATGGGGGATGTTCGACACCGAACGGTACCAGCCAACCCGGGTATGGGCCGCCGCCTCTGGGTTTTCCAGGCGTACGTTGGGGATCGCGTAGGCCATGTTGGTAAAGCCCATGCCCAGCTCGAACGCCGCCTCATGGTTCATGCCCGGCGCAAACAGCGCGGTGATACTCGGGGCCACGGTGCGATGCAGCCAAGCGGACGGCAGGCCATCCTTGTTCAGGCCAGCCTTGAGGTATTCAACGGACACGGTGTGGAAATAAGCGTTATGGATGTCATCTTCACGGGTCCATTGCACACGCACGGCCTTGCCGGGGAATGCCTTGGCCAGGATGGCCGCCTCGACGACGAAGTCCGGCTTGGACTTGCGGCCAAAGCCACCGCCAAGCAATGTGACATTGACGGTGACGTTATCGAATGGCAGCCCCAGGCGCTCGGCGATTCGTTCACGGGTCACCTGGGGCGCCTGGCTGGGCGCCCAGGCTTCGCACTGGCCGTTGTCGAAACGAGCGATGGCGACCATCGGCTCCATCGGCGATTGGGCCAGATGGGGCAGGTAATAAGCGGCCTCCAGGGTACTGTCCGACTCGCCAAGGGCCTGATCGAGATTGCCAGTATTGCGCACCACTTTGCCCGGCTTCTGCGCGGCGGCCTCCAGCGTCTTACGGTAGTCGACAGAGTTGTAGCCGGCGTTGACGCCATCGTCCCAGACAATGGTCAACGCTTCACGACCCTTGATCGCCGCCCAGGTGTTGCTGGCGATAACGGCGATCCCACCAAGGGGCTGGAACTCCGAGGGCAGGGGCCGGCTTTCGATTTCCAGGACCTTGACCACGCCCGGCACCTTCAACGCCGCACTGGCATCGAAGGACTTGACCTTGCCGCCGTACACCTTCGGCCGTGCAACGGTGGCGTAGAGCATGCCGTCGAAATGCACGTCAGCGCCGTAGACCGCACGGCCATTGACGATATCGGCACCATCGATGGCCTTGACGCCCTCCTTGCCGATGTAGCGAAATTCCGACGGTTGCTTGAGGCGCAGGCTGTCTCGCGCCGGCACCGCCAATGCACCGGCAGCGGTGGCCAGCTCGCCATAACCCAATTCGCGAGCGCTCGGCTGGTGAATGACTTTGTGCAGTTGTGCCCGGCACTCGCCCACCGGAACGTTCCACTGCTCGGCAGCAGCCTGCTCCAGCATGGCCCGGACACTGGCGCCACAACGGCGCATCGGCTCATACCAATGGCGCATGCTGCGCGAGCCATCGGTGTCTTGGTTGCCGTAACGCACCTCATCACCAGGCGCCTGCTGGACCTTCACATGGGCCCAATCGGCGTCCAGCTCATCGGCAACCACCAGGCTCAGGCTGGTGCGCACGCCCTGGCCCATTTCCGAACGGTTGCAGATCACGGTCACCGTGCCGTCGGTGGCGATACTGACGTAGACCTTGGGATCGTCGATCAGCCCATGGGGCATGGCGTCGCCGCCGTACTTCTTCACCGCGTCGGCGGCGAAGGCATCGGGCAGGCCCCAACTGGCCGCCACCACCAGCGCACCGGTAGCGCCGACCCCTTTGAGGAAGCCGCGACGACTGAGGTTATTGAGAACGAAATCAGCCGGTAATGCGCTCATGCCTTGGCCTCCTGCAGGTGGGTGGCCGCCTGGCGGATCGCGGTCTTGATACGGTTGTAGGTGCCGCAACGGCAGATATTGCCGACCATCGCTTCTTCAATTTGCGCATCGCTGGGGTTGGGATTGGTTTTCAGCAATGCAGTGGCCGACATGATCTGGCCGCCCTGGCAGTAACCGCACTGGGCCACGGCCGTGTCGAGCCAGGCTTGCTGGACCACCTGGCCGATGGGGTCGGTGTGCAGGTTGTCGATGGTGCTGATGGCCTGGCCCTTGACCGCGCCGATCGGGGTAATACAACTGCGGGCCGGCGCGCCGTCGATATGAATGGTGCACGCGCCGCACAGGCCCATGCCGCAGCCGAACTTGGTGCCGTTATAGCCGGCAACGTCGCGGATAGCCCACAACAGCGGCATATCCTCGGTGACGTCCAATGAATGGTCTTGACCGTTGAGTTTGAGGGTAATCATGGGCACGCCCGCATAGTGACTGGGTTATGGGGTCGAGCAATCTGCCCACTTGAAGAAAGCGGAGTCGGTTGACGCAGATGGCTCAGGCTAATCGGGCTCTCTTGTGAAGATAAATCCTCACCGGGCCTTTGATAAACGAGGTTTATGAACGGATAAAAAAACATCCTTAGGGTGCTAAGTTAACTCACCATTAACAAAAAAGCCCGGCTGAGCATTGATGAGCACCACGCCTTGGGCCTGATCGCCAGGCACAAAAAAACCCATCCGAAGATGGGTTTTTCATACCGCGTGTCCGCTTACTTGATAACGGGAGCAGGGCCTTCAGCCACGCCCAGGTCGTCTTCTTCACGGGTGTCGGAGATACCGCGACCACCGGAAGCCAGTTCGACTTGCAGCTTGTCTTCGTCCAACTCCTTGACCCACTTGGCCACGACCAGGGTGGCAACGGCGTTACCGACCAGGTTGGTCAGGGCACGGGCTTCGGACATGAAGCGGTCGATACCCAGGATCAGCGCCAGGCCGGCAACCGGCAGGTGGCCCACGGCAGACAGGGTCGCTGCCAGTACGATGAAGCCGCTACCGGTCACGCCCGCAGCGCCTTTGGAGGACAGCAGCAGCACCAGCAACAGGGTGATCTGGTGGGTGATGTCCATGTGGGTGTCAGTCGCCTGGGCGATGAACACGGCAGCCATGGTCAGGTAGATCGAAGTACCGTCGAGGTTGAACGAGTAACCGGTCGGGATCACCAGGCCAACCACGGATTTCTTCGCGCCCAGGCGTTCCATCTTGATCAGCATGCGTGGCAGTGCGGACTCGGAGGACGAAGTACCCAGGACAATCAGCAGTTCTTCACGGATGTAGCGGATCAGTTTCAGCACGCTGAAACCGTGGGCGCGGCAGATGGCGCCAAGCACCACGACCACGAACAGGACGCAGGTGATGTAGAAGCAGATCATCAGCTGGCCCAGTTGCACCAGCGAACCGACACCGTAAGCACCGATGGTGAACGCCATGGCGCCCAGGGCACCGATTGGCGCGAGCTTCATGATCATGTTGATGATGTTGAACATCACGTGGGCGAAGCGATCGATGAAGTCCAGCACCGGTTTGCCGTAGGCGCCCAGGCGATGCAGGGCGAAACCGAAGATCACCGAGAACATCAGCACTTGCAGGATGTCACCGGTCGCGAACGCGCCGACGATGGTGTTCGGGATCACGTTAAGCAGGAAGCCAACGATGCTCTGGTCTGCACCGGCAGTCACGTAGGCAGCGACTTTCGAAGCGTCCAGGGTGGCCACGTCGATGTGCATGCCGGCGCCCGGCTGCACAACGTTCACGACGACCAGGCCGATCAACAGGGCGATGGTGGAAACGATTTCGAAGTACAGCAGCGCGTAGCCGCCGGTCTTGCCCACCGATTTCATGTTTTGCATGCCAGCGATACCGCTGACAACGGTGCAGAAGATGATCGGGGCGATGACCATTTTGATCAGCTTGATAAAGCCGTCACCCAGTGGCTTGAGGGCCACACCGGTCTGCGGGTAGAAGTGACCGAGCAAAATACCGATAACGATTGCAACGATCACCTGGAAATACAGGGATTTGTACAGTGGCTGACGAGTCGTCATTGCAAAGTTCCTCAATCGTCCCGTGTGGCAAATATCCGCCATTGCCCACGGCACTTGAATTGCGAACCCTCCTGCACTGGAGGGATTTGTTGTTTGCGAGGCCTGTAGGACCAAGCCTGCGCTGTCATCCTTATCGCAAACGCCGTGCCACTTTGCTGAAAATCCCCACAGGCCTTTAGACATCAGGGTCCGAGGGATTCCAGCGTAATCGGGGGCTGGGCCGGAGGTGGCGGATTTCCGCCCACCCGTCCAATCCCGTCCTACAATTTGGCGGATATCCGCCTTGTTGCTCCGTCAGGGGGTGGCTACCATCCGCCACTCCATGGACGAGGCCCCTTCATGCGTGAACGTACCATCGCCAGTCACTACGCCCGAGCCGCCCTCCGCGGTGCGCGTCGGGCCGGTTACGACTACACGGGCCTGTTGCTGCAGGTGGGCATTACCCCGGAACTGCTGAATGAACCTCGCGCCCGCATCGCGCCTGAGCAATTTACCCGGCTGTTGCAAATGCTCTGGCGCGAGCTGGATGACGAATACCTGGGGTTCGCCGAAGGCCCAAGCAAGCGCGGCACCTTCGCCATGATGTGCCATGCCCTGATCCACTGCCGCACCCTGGAGAAGGCTCTGGAACGCGGCTTATTATTTTATAGCCTATTCCCACAAGGTCCGCGTTGGCGGCTGACGCGTGATGGCGAAATGGCGCATTTGAGCCTGGATGATTCCCAGCTCTGGGACCCGGACCACTTCCTCAGCGAATGCCTGTTGGTCATCTGGCATCGCCTGGGCAGTTGGTTGATCGGCCAGCGTATCCGCCTGCACCAGGCCACGTTCAGCTACCCAATGCCGGACCATGCCAGCGAGTACGACCTGCTGTTTCCCTGCCCCCAGGTATTTGGCGCGCCAACCAGCAGCCTGGTATTCCCCGCACGCTATTTGAGCCTGCCGCTGTTGCAGGACGAACGCACGCTCAAGCTTTTTCTCGAGCGCTCCCCGGCTGATTTGCTGTCGCGGCCCGATGAAGGCGACAGTTTGAGCAGCCAGATCCGACGCCTGCTCAGCCGCGACCGCACACCCTGGCCGGATCTGGAAGCCGTCGCCCAGCACCTGCATATCAGCCCGCAGACCTTGCGTCGGCACCTGCGCGAAGAAGGCTGCAGCTTCCAGGCGCTAAAGGATGAGTTACGTCGGGATATCGCCATCTACCACCTGGGACGCGCGGACTTGTCATTACAGGAGATCGCCGAGCAGCTGGGGTTTTCCGAGCCGTCGGCGTTTCATCGGGCGTTCAAGAAGTGGACGGGATTGACACCTGGAGCCTATCGGGCCCAGGAAAGTTAGAAGATTGTTTGTTGTGGCAAGCCCCAATGCCAGTCAGTTAAGGAGGAACACTGCAACGGTGGCGAGCGGGCTTGCCACAACAAGCCCACTCGCCACGGGTTACTGTTTGCCCGTTCTATCTCTTAACTGACTGGCATTAGGGCAAGCCCTACTGCCACAAAGGATGCCTTAACCACGGCTAACCGATCACACGGCCGGAAAGTGAATCCTGAAGGCCGCCCCACCCAGTGTTGAATCCCCCAGGGTCAGGCGCGCGCCGTAGCTTTCGATGATGTCCTTGACCACCGCCAAGCCGATGCCCTGCCCCGGATGCTGACGGTCCAGGCGCTCGCCCCGTTGCAGAATCCGCGCACGCTGGTCCGGCGGTACGCCGGGGCCATCATCTTCGATACACAACTCGGTGCCCTCCAGACTTTCCACCAAACTGATGCGCACCTCGCTCAGGCACAGGCGGTAGGCGTTTTCCAGCAGGTTGCCGAGTAATTCGAGCAACGCGCCCTTTTCAATCGGCACATCGCACTCTGGGGGTAAGTCGAAGGCCACCGTGACCCGCTTGTCGCGGTACACCTTGCCCAGGGTGTCACACAAGCTTTGCACCACCGGTTCCAGACGCACCTGATGGCGCACCAGGCCGCTTTTGCGCAGGCTGGCGCGCTGCAATTGGTAGCTGATCTGCTGGCTCATGCGCTCGATCTGCGATTGCAGGACCCTGGCCTGGTCGCGGTCCTCAGGGCGCTGGGCCATGTCTTCGCTCACGCCCTGCAACACTGCCAACGGGGTTTTCAGGCTGTGGGCCAGGTCGTCAAGGGAGTCGCGGTAGCGGGTGCGTTGTTCTCGTTCGCTGTGCAGCAGGCGGTTGAGGGAGCCCGTCAGGCGCAGCAGTTCGCGGGGGTGTTGTTCACTGAGGCTTTCGCGGGTACCGCCCTCGATCTGGTCCAGCTCCTGGCTCAGGCGCCGCAGGGCTTGCAGGCCCCAGGTCAAGCCCAGCCACAACAAGGTCAACAGCACCAGCAAGGCCGCGCCGAAGCCCAGGTAGAGGTTTTCGCGCAGGCCTTCGAGGGTCAGTTGGTATTCGCGCACCGGTTGCAGGGCGACGATACTGAACGCCGCGCTCTTGCCCCCCAGCAGCTTGACCTCCACGTCATAGACGAAGAACTCCTGGCCATTGGCTTCGCGAATCCGCGCAAATTCATTGCCGCGCCCGTCGTAGCGCGGCTTGTAGTTGATGTTTTCTTCACGGGTCGCGCGCGAGCGCCACACCAGGTGGCCTTCGCGGTCGTAGATATAGCCGAGCAGCCGGCTATCGGTCAGGTTGAAGCGTTCGTCCGGCAACTGCGCGGGCATCAGCAGGCGGTTGTTTTCAACCCGCGCCGCCGAAATCAAGGTGGTCACGTCCGAGGCCAGGCGCTGCTCGATGGAATCCTGCAGCGCCAGGCTGAAGGCGCCCTGCATGGCCGGCAACAACCCCAGCATAAACAGCACGGCCAAGGTCGCGGCCGCCAGCATCAAGCGCACACGTAGCGAGCGAATCAACGGCAACGCTCATTGAACAGGTAACCCAGGCCGCGCACGGTGTCGATCGGCTTGAACCCTGCCGTGCCTTCCAGCTTGCGGCGCAGGCGGCCAACCAGCACTTCGATGACGTTCGGGTCGCGCTCGTCGTCATCGGGGTAGAGCTGCTCCATCAAGCGGTCCTTGGCGACCACTTGTTGATGGTGACGCATCAGGTATTCAAGGATCCGATATTCATAGGCGGTCAGCGCCAACGGCTGCTCATCCAGGGACGCCTGCTTGCGATTGAGGTCCAGCAGCAACGGCCCGGCGACAATGGTCGACTGGGTAAAACCGCTGGAGCGGCGCAACAAGGCGTTCATGCGCGCCTCCAGTTCTTCGAACTGGAAAGGCTTGACCACATAGTCGTCGGCACCAGCCGCCAACCCCTCGACCTTGTCCTGCCAGTTGCCACGGGCGGTCAGGATCAGGATCGGGAAGGTCTTGGCCTGGCTGCGCAGTTGGCGGATCAAATCCAGGCCACCCATGCCAGGCAAGCCGAGGTCGATAATGGCCAGGTCATGGTTGAATTGCCCGGTCTGGTACAAGGCTTCTTCGGCATTGGCCACGGCCTCGACCACATGGCCGCTGTCGGTCAGGCGGGTAAACAGGTGATGACGCAGCAGCGCCTCATCTTCCACCACCAGCAATTTCATAAGGCTCTCCAAGGCAATTCAACTGTCCGACAGGGGGATATCATAGCGGCCCTGCAGGTCTTGCGGGCGCAGTTTAGTGCCATTGTACTCACCAGTCAGACGACCATAGCCGACGCGATAAGCCGCCTGCGGGGTGGCAAGCCCCAGCGACCGGCCCCAAGGGGCGGCCTGAGTGCCTGCATCTTCGAAGCTGACACGATGAATCAGGTTGCTGGATTTCTTGGTTCGCTCGCTACCGAATGCTGCAAAGGCGCTATCGGAGGCCTGGACCCCGGCAGTGGCACTGAGCATGGTCAACGCCAACATCAGCTTCTTGATCGCAGTCATGGTGCTACCTCATACGCGTTTGGGCTGTGGGATCCAGACTACGCAGGCGCCCCTGAACTCCCCCTGAACAGGCTCTGAACCTCACCTGAACCACTGTGGGCTATCCACTGGCGCACCAACTCGGCAAAATACCGCACATGACGCCCCTACCCGCTTGCTGCACCCCACTCGACGCCCATTGGCCGCTGCCCGATCCTTTGCCGGGCACGGTGTTTCTCAGCACGCGCTTCGACCCTGCCTTGTTGGCGCCGGGTGATTTCCAGCGCAGCGCGGTCCCCCCGCCGGCAAGCATCCAGCGCTCAGTGGCCAAGCGCCAGGCGGAGTTTCTCGCCGGCCGACTGTGCGCTCGCGCCGCGCTGCAACACCTTGACCAGCTGGATTGCGTCCCGGCCATCGGCGAAGACCGTGCGCCGGTCTGGCCAGGGCATATCAGTGGCTCCATCACCCACAGCACTGGGCATGCGGCGGCGATTGTCGGCCACAAGGCGCAATGGCGCGGGCTGGGCATGGACCTGGAAAATGTGCTGAGCCTGGAACGGGCAGAGCGCCTGGCCGGGGAAATCCTCACCGTTGATGAGTTGCAGCGCATGGCCGTGCTGCCCCGCGAGCAACATGCGCAGCTGGTCACCTTGACGTTTTCGGCCAAGGAGAGCCTGTTCAAGGCGCTTTATCCGATCGTGCAGAAGCGCTTCTACTTTGAGCATGCCGAGGTGCTGGAGTGGTCGGAGGCCGGGGCTGTACGCTTGCGCCTGTTGACGGACCTGTCCAGTGAGTGGTGCCGCGGCAAGGACCTTACCGCGCAGTTCGTTGTGAATGAGGGGCAGTTGTTGAGCCTGGTTGCCATCGGCGCTTGATAGACCGCCATCGGGAGCAAGCTCCCTCCCACAGGGGAGCGCATTCCAAATGTGGGAGGGTCGGTGCGACGATTCCACGGGCTCCTGATGGCGGGGTCAGGGTTTATCCTGATCCCTGGGCCAACTCAAGCTGAAACACGCCCCACCCAGGTTGTTGCTCTTGCTGATCAACGCCCGACCGCCGTGCCAGTAGATAATCCGCCGGACAATCGACAACCCCAGGCCATGCCCGCCCGATGCACGGGTGCGGCTGTCGTCCAAACGCAGGAAGGGCGTGAAGATGCGCTCCCAGGCGCTTTCCGGCACGCCGGGGCCATCGTCTTCCACATCGATGCGGCAGCGCACCTGGCCGACCTGATAACTGATCAACACCCGCCCCTGAGCATGCCGCATGGCGTTGCTCACCAGGTTTTGCAACGCACGGTGCAAGTAGCGCGGTTCTGCATCGACCCAGGCGTCATCCCAGTGTGCCGATGACAGGCAAATACCCCGAGCCACATTGACCTGCGGACGCAGTGGCGACAATTCGCCGATCACCTGATCGAGCAGCGCATCCAGGTCGACCCGCTGGAAATTCAGCTCCGGCGCGCCCTGCTCCAGACGGGCGTAGGTGAGCATTTCGTCCACCAGGCCATCGAGGTCCTGGATATCGCTGTCCATGCCTTCCATATATTTGCGCCGGGCTTCGGGGCTGGCGGCGTCGCCAATCATCTCCAGGCCGAAGCGCAGGCGCGCCACTGGCGTGCGCAATTCGTGGGACACGGCGCGCACCAGTTCGCGCTGGATCGCCAGCAACTGCTGCAGGTGCTCGGCCATGCCATTGAACGCCGCAGCCAGGCGCCCGACCGAATCGGCACCGCGGGCGGGCACACGCACTTCCAGGTTGCCCTTGGCGATGCGCGTGGCCGCGGCTTCCAGGCCCTTGAGTCGTCGTTCGAGCTGGCGCACCAGTAAATAGACGATCAGGCCGATCAGGGTCAGGCCGATCAGCGCGATCAAGATCAACCACTGCGCCGGGTACGGGTTCATTTGATACAACGGGCCGATTTCGAGCACCCAGGGCGTACCAACCATGCCGGCAAACACCCGGATCGAATCGCCCCCTTTGCCCAGCGCCATTACCGTATCGCCTTCCGCGACCCGGCGACGCTGGTCATCGTCCATATCGGCCTGGTCGAGGTTCATCAGGTGCATCTCAAAGCCAAAGCCCTTGGCTTCCTTTATAGCGGCCAAGCGTTGTGGCTGTTCGGCCACCGGGAAACGCACCAGTTCATCGGCCAGCAGGTAAATCGTCGCGCGCGCCAATTGCTCGCTGATCTGTTGCACTTCGCCGGTCAGTACGAGTGACTCTTGCTCACTGACCAGGCGCAGCACCCGCGCCGCATGCGGGCCGGTCTGCTCCACCAGTACCTGGCCGCGTTGCAGGCGGTTGCGTTGGCTCAAGTCCAGTTGCGCCTCGCTGAGGGTGCGCAGTTCCAGGGGGATGCCTAACAACCGCTCCCACACCGCCAGGGCGCGCTGGCGCTCGATCGGGCTCATGGGTTGCAGGTTGTCGCCCATCAAGGCAAAGGTGCCGTGGGCCAGGCGTTCGCGGTACTGGCCGCTGCGCACTTCATTGAGCAGGTGCAAGGCCAGCACGCCCAGCAGCGCCACCAGGATCAGCGCCGCGCACATGCCGCCATAGATACGCAGGAAGATCGAATTCACAGCGGCATATCGGCGGCGGCTTCAGGAACGAACAGGTAGCCCTTGCTGCGGATGGTCTTGATCAGGCGCGGGTGGATCGGGTCGTCGCCGATTTTCGGGCGAATGCGTGAAATGCGTACATCGATGGAACGGTCCTGGCCGTCATAGCCGATGCCGCGCAGGGCGATGAAGATCTCTTCGCGAGACAGGATACGCCCGGCGTTCGCCACCAGCAGCCAGAGCAAGTCGAACTCGGCGCTGGTCAGCTCGATGCCGCCGTCGTGCAACCAGGCTTCGCGCAGGGCGTTGTCCACCACCAGCGGGCCGAATTGCAGGCGACGCTGGTTTTCCACCACAGCCGGTTCGGCCGGTTCGCTGCGCCGCAGCAGGGCCTGGATGCGCGCGAGCAACAGGCGCGGACGCACGGGTTTACAGACATAGTCGTCGGCGCCCATGTCCAGGCCCATGACCTGGTCCATGTCGTCGGTGCGCGCGGTCAGCATGAGAATCACCCCGTCGTAGCGCTCGCGCACCTTGCGACAAATGCTCAGGCCGTCTTCGCCGGGCAACATCAGGTCGAGGATCACCAGGTCGGGTTGCTCGGCGATGATCCGTGCCGCAGCCTGGGCGCCGTCGCTTTCCACCGACACCCGCAAGCCGTTGCTCTCCAGATAATCGCGGGTCAACTCGGCGAGTCGTTCGTCATCCTCGACGATCAGTATTTGCCAGGCTTCGTGCTCCACGGGTAATCCTCGTTGTTATTAAGGGATTGATTGGCCTGTTCGATCAAAGGTGGGAGCAAGCCCCCTCCCACATGTTGATCTTCGCCAGCCACACCTTATTTGTAATGTTGTGAGGGCATAACAATGATCGATTGTAGCCATGCCCCAACCCTCAAACACAAGCCGGGAAATGCGTTCGGTGATCGAGTTTTTTTGTGATAGGGTTCGCGCCCTCAAAAATCCAATCGCACGTTTTTACCTTGGAATATTCAGTGACAAACGGCGTAATCCAGCAGTACTGCGGCCTACACGGGTGTTCCAAGTTTCATACACATTTTACTCACAGCGTTATCCACAGGTCTTGCGTTGCTAAGCCTCCAAAAACGCATTATCTTGTACCTCGGCGCCAAAAAAACCCTACATGTAGGGTTTTTAGCGAAAAGACCCAACACAAATCAGACGAGAAACTCAAGCCCTTTCTTGCTCCTGTTTGGTCTGACCCCTGGATTATTTGAAAGCCCAAACCGCTCAAGCGGATGGCAACCGTTTTCAAGCTCCAACAGCGCAAAACGGTACGGGTGTTGCAGTGCTTGAACCTGGCAACTGTCACCCACCAGGAATACGGCGAAGGGCCTTTGAGCCCCGAACCGAAGACTTCGGCATGGAAGCGGCGCAAACAGCTCCCTTCCTCCTGTCCCGAAGTTGTTATGCCAGGCCCAGGCCTGCTGTAAGTGCTTCAGGACGGAACGGTGGGCACCGTGATGGTGCCCAAATAAATATAGAAATGTGGAGACAACCCCCCATGCAAACCGACACAACTCGCGAGAACCCGCAGGGCTCCGTGCCGCAGGCCGCTGATTCGAATATGGATCTGTCCGCCACTGCACCTGGCCAACTGCGCGTGATCAAGCGTAACGGCACTGTCGTTCCTTACACCGATGACAAAATCACCGTCGCCATCACCAAAGCGTTTCTTGCAGTTGAAGGCGGCACCGCTGCTGCCTCGTCGCGCATCCATGACACCGTTGCCCGCCTGACCGAACAAGTCACCGCGACCTTCAAGCGTCGCATGCCGTCGGGCGGCACCATCCACATCGAAGAAATCCAGGACCAGGTCGAACTGGCCCTGATGCGTGCCGGCGAGCAGAAAGTAGCCCGCGACTACGTGATCTACCGTGACTCGCGCGCCAAGGAACGTGCCGTGCGCGCCCCTGCCGCCGACGCCGCCGTACAGGCGCACCCGTCGATCCGCATCACCCTGGCCGACGGTACCTTTGCACCGCTGGACCTGGGCCGCCTGAACACCATCGTCACCGAAGCCTGCGAAGGCCTGGAAGAAGTCGACGGTGAGCTGATCCAGCGCGAAACCCTGAAGAACCTGTACGACGGCGTGGCCCTGACCGACGTCAACACCGCCCTGGTGATGACCGCCCGTACCCTGGTTGAACGCGAGCCAAACTACTCGTTCGTGACCGCGCGCCTGCTGATGGACACCCTGCGTGCCGAAGGCCTGGGCTTCCTCGGCGTGGCCGAGAGCGCCACCCACCACGAGATGGCCGACCTGTACGCCAAGGCCCTGCCGGCCTACATCGCCAAGGGTATCGAATACGAATTGCTGAACCCGGTCCTGGCCACCTTCGACCTGGAAAAACTCGGCAAGGCGATCAACCACGAACGCGACCAGCAGTTTACCTACCTGGGCCTGCAGACCCTGTACGACCGTTACTTCATCCACAAGGACGGTATCCGCTTCGAATTGCCACAAGTGTTCTTCATGCGCGTGGCCATGGGCCTGGCGATCGAAGAAAAGCATAAAGAAGACCGTGCGATCGAGTTCTACAACCTGCTGTCGTCCTTCGACTACATGTCGTCGACCCCGACCCTGTTCAACGCCGGCACCCTGCGTCCACAGCTGTCGAGCTGCTACCTGACCACCGTGCCGGATGACCTGTCGGGCATCTACCATGCGATCCACGACAACGCCATGCTGTCCAAATTCGCTGGCGGCCTGGGCAACGACTGGACGCCAGTGCGTGCACTGGGTTCGTACATCAAGGGCACCAACGGCAAGTCCCAGGGCGTAGTACCGTTCCTGAAAGTGGTGAACGACACCGCCGTCGCCGTGAACCAGGGTGGCAAGCGCAAAGGCGCTGTGTGTGCCTACCTGGAAACCTGGCACATGGACATTGAAGAGTTCATCGAGCTGCGCAAGAACACGGGCGATGACCGTCGTCGTACCCACGACATGAACACCGCCAACTGGATCCCTGACCTGTTCATGAAGCGTGTCTTCGATGACGGCAAATGGACCCTGTTCTCGCCCTCCGAAGTGCCGGACCTGCACGACCTGACCGGCAAGGCCTTCGAAGAACGCTACGAGTACTACGAAGCCCTCACCGAGTACCCAGGCAAGGTCAAGCTGTTCAAGACCATCCAGGCCAAGGACCTGTGGCGCAAAATGCTGTCCATGCTGTTCGAAACCGGCCACCCATGGCTGACCTTCAAGGACCCATGCAACCTGCGCAGCCCGCAGCAGCACGTGGGCGTGGTCCACAGCTCGAACCTGTGCACCGAGATCACCTTGAACACCAACAAGGACGAGATCGCCGTTTGCAACCTGGGCTCGATCAACCTGCCGAACCACATCGTCAACGGCAAGCTGGACACCGCCAAGCTGGAGCGCACCGTCAACACCGCCGTACGCATGCTCGATAACGTTATCGACATCAACTACTACTCGGTGCCACAGGCGCAGAACTCCAACTTCAAGCACCGTCCAGTCGGCCTGGGCATCATGGGCTTCCAGGACGCGCTGTACCTGCAGCACATTCCTTACGGTTCGGATGCAGCGGTCGAGTTCGCCGATAAGTCCATGGAAGCGGTCAGCTACTACGCGATCCAGGCTTCCTGCGACCTGGCCGACGAGCGCGGCGCCTACGAGACGTTCCAGGGTTCGCTGTGGTCCAAGGGCATCCTGCCGCTGGATTCGCAACAGATCCTGATCGAGCAACGCGGCCAGAAGTACATCGACGTTGACCTGAACGAATCCCTGGACTGGGCGCCGGTACGTGCCCGTGTGCAGAAAGGTATTCGTAACTCCAACATCATGGCCATCGCACCGACCGCGACCATCGCCAACATTACTGGCGTATCGCAGTCGATCGAACCGACCTACCAGAACCTGTATGTGAAATCGAACCTGTCGGGCGAATTCACCGTGATCAACCCGTACCTGGTTCGCGACCTGAAAGCCCGTGGCCTGTGGGACTCGGTGATGATCAACGACCTGAAGTACTACGACGGTTCCGTGCAGCAGATCGAGCGCATCCCGCAAGAACTCAAAGAGCTCTATGCGACGGCCTTCGAAGTGGACACCAAGTGGATCGTTGACGCCGCCAGCCGTCGTCAGAAGTGGATCGACCAGGCTCAGTCGCTGAACCTGTACATCGCCGGCGCATCGGGCAAGAAGCTGGACGTGACCTACCGCATGGCGTGGTACCGTGGCCTGAAAACCACTTACTACCTCCGTGCCCTGGCCGCGACCAGCACCGAGAAGTCGACCATCAACACCGGTAAGCTGAACGCGGTTTCCAGCGGCGGCAACCATGGTGATGATTCGGTGCTCGCAGCGCCAGCCGGCCCGGCGCCAGTGCCAAAGGCTTGTGCGATCGACGAGCCGGATTGCGAAGCTTGTCAATAAGCTGAGCGAGTAACTGAAAGCCCGTTAACCCTTGAAGGGTTAACGGGCTTTTTAGTGCGACGACAGCGCTTACTTCTGCTTACCTGCCGCTCTATGTAAAGGCGTAAGCCTGCCCTGGATCCTCCCTTTGAGGGCGTCCACCTCGCCCACCCCATAACTCTATTTGCCCTCCAATCACAGCCATTGAATGGCCACCGTAATTCACAACGCCCAACGCGCCACCGGCAAGCTCATTACTCGTAGTCTGCCTGTACAGACCTTTCAGCCCCAAGCGCTTGAGCCCTTCATCAGCGTGCTCACCGTCGTTCAAGCTTATCGCCGCATCCAAAAAACTTCTCTTGGCATTATGATCGTTTTCTCCCCATCCCCCGGGATTCCCCTCCAGATGAGCCCGCTTGGCGCTGGCCGCATACATAAAGTTGGCATTGGTCATCATTTCGGGGTCATCCCCCCTGAACCGAGCCTGTTGTGCCGCCTGCGTCAATTCATTCTTGCTCAGATGGAGCTGGAACCCATCCCGCATCTCCACGTCCCAGCCATCGCCTGCCGCTTGGACGTCCTTGAAAACATCAGTGGGTTTCTGGCCAAACTTCATCATTGCGGCCTTTATTCCTGAAACCGTGACGCAGTTTCCGTCTGGCCCCTGTGTGAAACCAGACCAGATATTGCCGGCCTCTCTGCCCATTCCGGGTTTTTCCCCGGGGTTGCTCTTGTCAGGCTTATAGTCAGTGTAACGAGCCCCCTCGGTAAACGGCTTGTTACTCATGGACTCTACGGAGCCAAAATCTCTCGGATTAACTCCGCCACCACCACCACCACCACCACCACCACCACCACCACCTGGAGATGGCGATGGCGGCCCCGGAGACGGCTCATCCGGAAACAAATCCGGAAACAGTCTCTTCAACCACGCGAGCCAATCTTCATAGGCGTCTTTTTTCAGCTCGTCGATGATCCGCTTGAATTTTTCCTCTCCGAGTTCCTCTCGTAGTTCATTCAGCTTGTCACGCAGATCCTGGACGGTCTGGTTCTTGGAGGTCTTCTCGGCATCCTCGAGCTCTTTAAGAAGCTGACTGACCGCTTCCTTATCCTTATTGTTGGCACCTACGTTGTCCGTCTTGTCATCTGAACGACTTACGCCCTCCAGATACTGCCCTGCCCTGCCACTGTCATAACCTATACCTGCGGGCCATTGGCCGGCCCGCGACGAACTCCACATACCCGCTCTCCCCTTGACTGGTGAGCCCATCGGACTCTGACCTGATCAGTGGCGAGGCGGGTATGGAGCGTTCCTCACGCGCGTTTTTCACCTCGTTATTCTCGTCACGGCATGTTTTCCTGCGCCCACAAAAAAACCCCTCTTACGAGGGGTTTCTTGTGGAGCATTACCGTATCAGGTCATCTGGATGATGGTCTGCATGATGGTGCTCTGGGTGGAGATGGTCTTGGCGTTCGCCTGGTAGTTGCTCTGGGCCTTGATCAGGTCCACCAGCTCGTTGGTCAGGTTGACGTTGGAGTTCTCCAGGGAGTTGGCCACGATCGAACCCAGCGTACCGGATTGCGGTGCGTCGTAACCCGGCTGGCCCGAGGCGAACGTCTCTCTCCAGGCGGTGCCGCCGGATGGCTGCAGGCCCTGCTCGTTGTTGAAGCTGGCCAGAGAGATCTGGCCGATGGCCTTGCTCTGCTGGTTACTGAAGGTGGCGAACAGCACACCGCTGCCGTCGATCTTCAAGCCGGTGATCTGGCCAGTGGCATAACCGTCGGTGACCGGCGGGTTACGGTAGCTGGCCGAGTTGTACTGGGTGATGTTGGCCATGTTGACGGCAATACCGCCAGCGTTGGCCGCTGCACCGTTAGGCGTCCAGACACCATTGACCAGGCCGCCCGGCTTCCAGTTGGAAATAGTCAGGGTGGTATTGGACACGGTGGCTGGCGGGGTGACGATCCCGGTGAGCTTGCCGGCGGTGTCAAACGACAACGTCGAGGCTACGGGCGCCGTGGAACCGGTGCCGCTGATCGGGGTGCCGTCAGGGTTACGCCCGTCAATCAGGGTGTAGGAGTTCCAGGTGTTGGAACCGGTTTTCACCAGGTACTGCACCATAGGATGCGCATTGCCCTGCGTATCGTAGAGCGTGGTGGAGTATTGAGTGTTGAAGCTGTCCGTCTTGGTCGGATCAAAGGGGTGCAAAGTCTGATCGATCGGCAGCTCGGACGAGTTCAGGTTACTGGTGGAGTCCACCTTGCTCGAAGCCTTCGGCGGCAGGTTCGACAGGTTCAATTGCAGGTCGGTCAGGCCGCCCTTGATGATCTTGCCGTCAGCATCCGCCGCATAGCCCTGCAGGCGCGAGGTACCGGTGTTGTTGGTGATGTAGCCGTCCTTGTCCGCACGGAAGGCGCCGCTGCGGGTGTACTCCAGCGAGCCGTCGGTACCCTTCTGCACGAAGAAGCCGCCGCCCTGGATCGCCATGTCCAGGATGCCGCCACTGTTGTTGACGTCGCCCTGGGTGAACTGCTGGGACACTGCCGCCAGGTTCACACCGTTGCCGATGCTGTTCTGGCCGGTACCCAGTTTGGAGGCCGCGTAGATATCCGCGAATTCAGCACGGGACGATTTGAAGCCAGTGGTCGCGACGTTGGCGATGTTGTTGCCGGTCACGTCCAGTTGTTTGTTGGCCGCATAGAGGCCGCTAAGGCCGATGTTAAAAGACATGTTTCTCTCCCTCTGCCGTATTTAGCCGGCTCTATGTACCGATAGTCTGAATTTGCGACAGCTTGATGCTGCCCATGCCGCCCGCCAGGTTCAGCAGCATTTCGCCGCCGGTCTGGCTCAGGGTCACGCTCGTTACCGTTGCCGGCAGCGACGTGGCCAGGGCAACCGCATCGCCCTTGTCGTTCTTGGTGGTGGCATTGAAGGTGTAGGTGCCGGCTGGGGCGACCGCGCCCTTGTCGTCCTTGCCATCCCAGATAAAGCTCTGGTTGCCGGCAGCCTGCTCGCCCATATCGATGGTGCGCACCACGGCACCGTCCTTGTCGGTGATCTTGATGGAGACGTTGCCCACCGCCGAAGTCACCGCTACCGAACCGGTCATGCTCTTGCTCGTGTCCACGCTGGACTGGCTGGTCTGGATGACCACCGAACGCCCTACCAGCGACGACGCTTGCAGTGCTTGCGACGAGCTGAAGTTGCTGGAGATCGCGTTGACCGAGTCGTTCAGGGTGTTGATGCCTTCCAGGCTGCTGAACTGAGCCAACTGGGCCACGAACGCGCCATTGTCCTGGGGCGACAGCGGGTTCTGGTTTTTCAGCTGGGTCACCAGCAACTGCAGGAACGCATCCTTACCCAGCGACTGGCTGCCTGTCGCCGCCTTGGTAGCGCTGTTAAGACTGCTGTTGTCCGTTGCGGTCTTGACCTTGGAATTGAAAAGGTCCTGGACTGCCGAGTTGTTTGACGTATCAACGATGGCCATTATTTGGCGCCCCTTATCACTGACCCAGGGTCAGGACCTTCTGCATCATGGTTTTGGCGGTGTTCATCATTTCCGCGTTGGTCTGGAACGAGCGGCTGGCGGAAATCATGTCGGCCATCTCCTCGACCACGTTGACGTTGGGGTAGTAGACATAACCCTTTTCGTTCGCGGCGGGATGGTTAGGCTCGTAACGTGCTTCGAGGTTGCTCTGGTCTTCGACCACGCCGAGCACCTGCACGCCCTGGCCGGCGGCGTCCTGGTTCTGGAACAGCGAATCGCTGCCGCCGCTCTGGCCGCCCTGGAACATGGTGGCAAATACCGGGTGGCGGGCGCGGTAGGTCTGGTCAATGCTCGAAGACACGGTCTCGGCGTTGGCGATGTTACTGGCGACGGTGTTGAGGCGCGTGGTTTGAGCGCTCATGCCACTACCGGCAATATTGAAAACACTGGACAGGGACATGGCTTACTCTCCACGCAGGGCTGACATCAGCCCTTTGAATTTGCTGTTGAGCAGGGTAAAGCTGGCCTGGAAGTTCACCGAGTTTTCGGCATAGGCCGATTGCTCCAGCTGGGCGTCGACGGTGTTCTGGTCGATGGATGGCTGCATCGGCGTGCGATACAGCAGCGACTCGTCACCACTGCTCAGGCCTTGCGCTTCAATATGACGGCTGTTGGTCATGTTCAAGGCGAAGGTACCGTTCTTGGTCTTGTCCTGCTGTGCTGCGAGCACGGCGGAGAAGTCCAGGTCCCGAGCCTTGTAGTTCGGGGTATCGGCGTTGGCAATGTTGTTGGCCAGGACTTCAGCGCGCTGGGCGCGGAAGCCCAGGGCTTGTTCATGGATACCGAGCGCTTTATCGAAGCTGATGCTCATGGCGGAAACCTTTAGGCTGACCTGCTGTGCGTTAACAGGGTTATAGCAAGGTGCATGCCAATCTTGTGAAAGCACGGATATCAAGGGGTTGCGGGGAGCTTGCCGACGGCAATGCCAGAAAAGCGGCAACCGTTTTCCGCGTGACGCCAGTAAAGCGGCAATGGGGAGTTGCCGCTTTCTTCAACTTTGCCGCAAAAAAAATGTAGGAGGGGGCTTGCCCCCGATAGCGGTGTATCAGTGATAGATACATCAACTGAACCACTGCTATCGGGGGCGAGCCCCCTCCCACATTCTTTATTACTTGGCCTGGTAGATGATCCCCGGGCTGCACTGCACCATCTGGAAATGATCGGGCAGGCCGTTCAACGCTTCGGATGCACCGAGAAACAGGTAACCGCCGCGCTTGAGGGTGCCGTGGATGCGCAGCAAGATGTCTTTCTTCACTTCGGCAGAGAAGTAGATCAGCACGTTGCGGCAGAACACTATGTCGAACTTGCCCAGGCTGGCGTAGCTGTCGAGCAGGTTGAACGAGCGAAACTCCACTCGGTTCTTGATCGGCGCCTTGACCGCCCAGCGCCCCGCCCCTTTCGGGTCGAAGTAACGTTGCAGGCGCTCCTGGGACAGGCCACGCCCCAGGGCCAGGCTGTCGTACTCGCCGGTCTTGCAGTTGGTGAGCATGGTGCCGGATAAATCCGTCGCCACAATTTGCGCACCGGCCTTCAACTGGCCCATGTTGGTCCGCTCGAATTCATCGATGGTCATCGAAATCGAGTACGGTTCCTGCCCCGAAGAACAGGCTGCCGACCAGATGCGCAAGCGCTGGCCCGGGCTGGCCTTGATAGCCTCCGGCAACACTTTGCTCTTGAGCACCTCGAAGGGGTATGTATCGCGAAACCACAGGGTTTCGTTGGTGGTCATGGCATCGACCACCATTTCCTTGAGCCCACTGCGCGGCTGGCTCTGGATCCGCTGGACCAACTCACCCAGGGACTTGATGCCCTGCTGTTCCATCAGCTTGTTGAGACGGCTGGATACCAGGTATTGCTTGTTTTCACCAAGCAATATGCCACAGGCTTTTTCCAGGAAGACCCGGAACTGTTCGAAATCCAAATTACCCGTAGACAAAGATACCGCCTCTTAAATCGTGTGACCGCCAGGGAAAAAGCCCCTAGCCGTGATCTGCTGCCTTGATCCGGTCGACTACCCGGGATGCCAGGTCATCAGGGCGGAATTTGGCCAGAAAGTCGTCGGCACCGACCTTCTTGACCATCGCCTGATTGAATACGCCCGACAACGAAGTATGCAGGATGATATGCAATTTTTGCATGCGTGGATCGTTACGTATCTCAGCCGTGAGGGTGTAGCCGTCCATTTCCGGCATCTCGATGTCGGAGATCATCATCAAGAATTCTTCTTCAGGCTTCTTGCCTTCATCGACCAGCTTGCGCAGGTAATCCAACGCCTGGCGACCATCATTGAGCGCCACCACGTCCACGCCGACGGTTTGCAGGCAACGGGTCACCTGCTTACGCGCCACCGAAGAATCGTCCACCGTCAGTACGCGCAAGGAAATCGCCTTGTGCGCGGTATCGGCGTCCACCACACCGACCGAAATCGATTCAGAGGTGGGCGCCACTTCGGCGAGGATTTTCTCCACGTCGATAATTTCTACAAGCTGGTTGTCCACCCGCGTCACTGCCGTGAGGTAGTGATCGCGACCGGTGCCCTTGGGTGGCGGATGAATTTCTTCCCAGTTCATGTTGACGATGCGTTCCACCGAGCGCACCAGGAAACCCTGGGTCTTGGTGTTGTATTCGGTAATGATCACAAACGGGTTCTCGCGATCCTGCAGACCGGACGACCCTGTCGCCAAGGCCAGGTCAAGAATCGGGATGGTCGCGCCACGGATGTTGGCCACGCCACACACCACCGGACTGGACTTGGGCATGATCGTCAGCTTGGGGCACTGCAGCACTTCCCGCACTTTGAACACATTGATGCCGTATAGCTGCTTGCCGTCCAGACGAAACTGCAACAACTCCAGGCGATTCTGCCCTACCAGCTGTGTGCGCTGGTTTACTGAATCCATTACACCTGCCATGCCCAGACTCCTACGCTAAAACCTTCGGGGGTACGACGCGTACCCAATACTAAACGGCACGAGCTTTGCTATTTATTGGCTATGGACATTAAAACGACAGTTTCCCGACGCCTTCGCCTCCCACGCAGCCGCAGATTGCTCTGCGTCTCGATGGCGTTGCTTGCCTTGAGCCTGGGAACCACGGCCCGCGCAGATAACGTCACCTTGCCTGATCTACTTATCGGCGTCACTCAAGGCTTTCTTGAGTTCACTGTAGAAGATTATCTGGCGACCACCCAGACACCTGGGCGCTATGAAATCCAGGTCAACCAGCTAGACCCGCGCTTGCGCATGCCAATGTGCGACAAGGAATTGACAGCGTCCCTGGAAAGCCCCGCACAGCCTATCGGCCGTGTGACGGTGAAGGTTCGCTGCGAGGGCGCCGCGCCCTGGACCGTGTTTGTGCCAGCGCAGGTCAAGTTGTTCCGCGATGTCGTGGTGGTGGTAAGACCGTTGAAACGCACTGGCATCATCGGTTTCGAGGACGTGGCCTTGCGTGAACGCGACATCAGTTTGATCAACCAGGGCTATCTGACGTCGGTCGATCAGGCCATCGGGCAGAAACTTACCCGACCAATGGTCACCGATCAGGTCATTACCCTGGTCCATCTGGAGCAGGCCGAGGTGGTTCGCAAGGGTGACCAGGTGGTAATTTCCGCGAGCAGCGGCGGTTTGAATGTGAAAATGCCGGGTGAAGCGCTGTCCAACGGAGGCATGAGTGAGCAGATACGCGTCAAGAACCTCAACTCCAATCGTGTCATCAAGGCACGGGTGACAGCCCCCGGACAAGTCGAGGTTGCTTTATAGATCACTGGAATAGGACGCCAGCTTTTCCTACACTGTGTGCCAGATGTTGCGCGTGCAGGTTTATTGTCAATCGAGCCTAAAGTTTGTCCGGGTATGGCCGAAAACATGGCAAGCGTCCAAATACCCAGAGGTTTTTAATTATCATGGTCATCGATTTCAGTCGTTTGAATAACTCCCCGGCATTGCCAGGCACTACGCGCACCAGCGGCACCAAGGACAGCGTAGAAGCCAAGGCCCAGCCTCTGCCTGCCAAGACAGAACAGGCCAGCGCCAGCCAAAGCGGGGAATCCGTACACCTGAGCAATGAGGCTCAACAGTTGCAGAAGGTCACTGACTCGCTGCGCGACCAACCTGTGGTCAATAAAGCCCGCGTGGCCGAATTGAAACAGGCTATCGCCGATGGCAGCTATAAAGTCGACAGCAACCGTGTAGCCAGCAAGCTGCTTAACTTCGAAGCCGAGCGCTAGGCAAAGGCCTGCGCAGGGCTTTTGGACGCTTAAAACCAAGGCCAGCCATGCACCACGACGAAACCTTGCTTCAACTGATCATTGATGATCTGGCGCCGACGCAACAATTGCTCGAGCTGCTGAAAGAAGAGACCCTGGCCCTCTACGGCCGGGATATGCCTCTACTGGAAGATATCCTGGCGCGCAAACAGTCGCTGATTGTCCTGCTGGAACAGCATGGCAAGAAGCGCAGCCAGATTCTCACCAGCCTGGGCCTGCCGGCCGATCACGACGGCCTCGCCCAACTGGCCAGCCACTCCTCGGTCGGCGATCAACTGCTGGCCCAAAGCAAAGAACTCAACCAATTGCTCAGCCAGTGCCAGGAAGTCAACCTGCTCAACGGCCAGTCGATCCAGCTTCAGCAAGCTACGACCGCCAACCAGCTGCGTATACTCCACGGCGGTGAGCCACCGGCGCTGTACAACGCCCAAGGCTCTACCTCACGCTTGGTCAAACCAAGCACCCGCAGCCAAGCCTGACGCCCGTTTTCGGCACAGCCTATCCAAGGCCCGCCACATACTGGCAAAATGCCGGTTCTTGCGTGTAGTCGTATTTTGTCTGGAGATGGAAGAACCGTGTTCAACGCCCTTAATGCGGAAGATGCTCCGCAGCCACCCAAGGTGCTCACCACGCCTCTGGAAATCGCCGGCACCTTGCGAATGCTGCAAGAAAGCCATGATCCGCTGATCATCACCTTCCACGAACGCAGCCAGCGCTTCCAGAGCTACCTGGTCGATGTCGATCGGGACAGCAAGACCCTGGCCCTGGACGAAATGATCCCGCGTGATGGCGAACGCCACCTTGAGAATGGCGAACCCTTCCGCATCGAAGGCTTTCACGACGGCGTACGCGTCGCCTGGGAAAGCAATGGCACCCTGACCATCAGCGAAAAAGATGGCCATCGCATCTACACCGGCGCCATGCCGGGCGAGGTGGTCTACCACCAGCGCCGCAATGCCTTCCGCGCGGCACTGAAGCTGGCCCAACTGGTCAATATCGAGCTGGGCGGCGAGAAACTCAAGGCCCCGGTCAGCGGCAAGCTGCTGGATATTTCCGCCACCGGCTGCAAATTGCGCTTCGAAGGCGATATCTCCGAACGCCTGCAGTTGGGCCAGGTCTACGATCGCTTTATCGCTGCCCTGCCGTTCGGCAGCATGACCACCTCCGTCGAACTGCGTTACCTGCATTTCGAAGAGAAGATCAACACCACCTTCGCAGGCGTGCGCTTCCACAACATGAGCGGCCTGGTACAGCGCCAGGTCGAACGATTTGTGTATCAACTGCAACGCGAAGCGCGACGCTTCGACAAGGACGACGACTTCTAAGTGTGAAGATCGCGACAAAAAAACGGGCAGACCCTTTCAGGATCTGCCCGTTTTTGCTTTCAGGGGCGCGCCCTGCTCAGGTCATGGGGGTGCTCATCCGGACCTATAGGTTCTGGCGGTCCTTCGAAAGGCGGCTCATCCGTCGGTGGTACCGAGTCGACTTCAGGCTCAGGCTCAGCAGCAGCTGTCTGCATCTGCTCTTGCACCACTTGCTCATCGACCCGCGGGTCAAGTGCAGCCACCAGCGGCGAACTGGACATGCTGTCAGGCATGGCCACGTGCTGCAGGGGCGCATCATCGACCTGATGCAGGTTGGTCACGGCTTTAGGACGGATACGCCACACCAGGATCAGCGCACACAGGCTGAAAAACGCGTACAGCATCTGACTGCCAAATAGTTTCATCACCACGCCAGCCAGCAACGGCCCGATACTGGCGCCGACCCCGTAGGTCACCAGCAACATGGCTGTCAGCGATACCCGCCGATCACCTTCAACGTGATCGTTGGAAAACGCCACCGCCAGCGGGTACAGACAGAACTGCACCAACGAACACAGGAACCCGGCCACGAACAGCACCTCCAACGGCACCTTGCTCAGGATGGCCAACGGTAATGCCGCAACCGCCAGGCACAGGGCGAAGCAGCGAATCAACAACGCACGATCATAGCGATCCGACAGCCAGCCCAACGGCCACTGCACCACCAAACCGGCAAAAATGCAGCTACCCATGAACAGACCCACCTGCTCGGTAGTCAGCCCCTGCTGGGACGCATACAGCGGCGCCAAGCCGTAGAACGAGCCAACGATCAGCCCCGCCCCCAGCACCGTACTCAACGACTGCGGTACCCGCTTGATAAAGAAGCGCGGCTCCATCGGCGCCGGATGCAGCGGCGCCGGGTGAATACGCCGGGTCATGGCCACGGGTACCAGGCACAGGGCAAAGCACAGCGCCACCAGCATCAATAGCTCAAGGCCCAGCTGGGGATGCATCACCAGGATCAGTTGGCCCAGCACCAGGCCCAGGTAGGACGCGATCATATAGCCACTGAACACCACGCCACGCTGCCGGGCGTCCGCCTGCTCGTTAAGCCAGCTTTCGATAACCATGTACTGGCACATCATCCCCAAGCCCACGATGACCCGCAGCACGATCCAGGCCGGCAGCCAGTCGATCAGGCCATGGCCCAGCACGGCTGCACCGACAATGCCCGCACAGGTGGCGTAGGCACGAATATGCCCCACCCGGCCAATCAGGCGATGCCCGATCTTGCCGCCCAGCACCAGGCCGAAATAGTTGGCCGCCATCAAGGCACCCACCCATAGGCTGTCGACATGGTCAGCCGCCAGGCGCAACGCGAGGTAAGTACTGAGCAGGCCGGAGCCGATCAGCATCATCAAGGAGGCGAAATAAAGGGCTCGAAAAGATTTCCAGATCTGGCGCATCGGCGTTCCGAGCGGCTCCTTGCAGTGAGGGTCAGGGCTACCGGCATGATAGTCCTGGGTTGTTGGGTCCGGACAGGCGCTACGCGCTGTTTCCGAGGATTATTTTGTTTAAATTGATTGGCAACAGCTCTGACGTTGCCGGGGGGCGTGCGAGGTACACCGTTAGCAAAAATACACGACGCACCTGCTGTGAACCTCGATCAGCGGCAAGGTTCGACCTGAGTTTGAAAAGACTCTACGCGCACAAAAAAGCCCCGCCAGCGTTCACTGTGCGGGGCTTTGAATCTGGTGTCCCAGGGCCGGTTCGAACGGCCAACCTTCCCCTTAGGAGGGGGATGCTCTATCCAATTGAGCTACTGGGACAAATGACAGCCGTCGCAGCGATGGGCGCTGCGACGGACGGCGTGCATGTTAACGGCCAAGGTCGGATTTGTCATGTCGTCCGTGGGCTTTTTGAGTGTAGGCGCATGCCTGCCAGAAAGAGCAGGGTTTCGCCTCGTAAAACCAGGGCTGCCGAAGCCATCGTGCAAAATGCACTACCCCAAAATGCCAGCATTGCAATTTGCAACCCTCAGCCCCCTAAAAATAGCCTCAAACCATTGATTTAATTGAAATAATAGTTTGGCACGGCATCTGCAATACTTCTTCGACAAAATCCAATTTGGCCCAGTCACCGACGGAGAACATGACCATGAACAGTGCCCTTCTGTTAGCCCTCAATACCGTGGCCCTGGCCGTATTGGTGATGTTCCACTTCCAGCAGTCGCCGACTACCGACGACGACGCCAAGGTGAGCCAGGCCATTCCACACCACCTGCAGCAACGCCCGCAATTGGCAGTGATGACGGCCAACCCGCAATCACCGGTTCGCCTGGCCCAGAGCACACAGGCAGCACCTGCATCCGAACACTGGGTATTCTGAGGAAGCCTTCATGTCCAAATCTGCCTGGCTGTTTCTGTGCCTGACCCTGGTAACCGGTCTGCTCGGCCTGGAAACCTCCTCCCAAGACGGCCAAACCATCGCCTTCATCGCCAGCGCCATGTTCGCCGGATGCCTGGTTCTGACCCTGATTGTGGGCCGCCGGATCAAATTCGATCCCGTGCTGCGCTGAAGCATCGCTCGCCTGCGTTTCGCCCTACCTTATGTCGCCTCGCCTAGTAAATCGGCAAATTGCCACTAGTCTTAAGATTAGGGGCAAAAGGCCACATTGCTATAGGATGTGCGCCCTCAAACCCTGTTGCGGCCTAGGCCTGCGGGAAGATCGCCGAATCTGATCTTCTGCAGGAAAGTTTTCCAACCAGTCCGCAAAAATGCAAATCAGTGCTGGCATAAAGCCTTTAGTCAGTTCAATATTTGTCACAGAATTGACGCCAAGGAACTGGCAAATCTGAGGCATGATGCGGCCTCTTTGCAATTCAGGTTGAACTTTGGTCGTGAGCCTTGTCTTAACACTCATCTTGCGGCCAATTCCAAAAACCGCTCCCCTGAACTAACCGGTTAAATATATGCGCCCATTGAAACAGGCAATTTATTCCAGCCGTACGGCTGACAAGTTCGTCGTACGTCTGCCAGACGGAATGCGGGAACGCATTGCCGAGGTGGCTCGCAATCATCACCGCAGCATGAACTCCGAAATCATCGCGCGCCTGGAACAGAGCCTTATTCAGGAAGGTGCGTTGGGTGAAGAGTTGAGCATGCGCCTGGACAGCCCAGAGCTGTCACTGCACGAACGCGAACTGCTGCAGCGTTTCCGTCAGCTCTCCCACCGCCAGCAAAATGCTCTCGTCTCACTTATTGCACACGATGTCGAGGCGGCCGCAGAAGCCGACTGATCTACCCCTGAAAGCCGAAGCCAGCCTTGTGCTGGCTTTTTTTTGCCTTGAATTTGGGAAGGGGATTATTGCTGGAGCAAACTGGCTTGCGCTGGGAGGGGAACAAGCCCCCCCCACCACAACAAGCCAGCCCAGGAACGCGATCAAAGCAGGAAGATGGTTGCCAACCCCAGGAAGATGAAGAAACCACCACTGTCAGTCATGGCGGTAATCATCACGCTGGCGCCCATGGCAGGATCGCGCCCAAGGCGTGCCAGGGTCATGGGGATCAACACGCCCATGAGGGCGGCCAACAGCAGATTGAGGGTCATGGCGGCCGTCATCACCACCCCCAGGGACCAACTGCCATACAGCATGTAGGCCACAATACCAATCACCCCGCCCCACACCACGCCGTTGATCAGCGCTACCGCCAGTTCCTTGCGCATCAGGCGTGAGGTATTGCCGGTGTTCACCTGGTCCAGCGCCATGGCGCGCACGATCATGGTGATGGTCTGGTTGCCGGAGTTGCCGCCAATACCCGCTACGATCGGCATCAGTGCCGCCAAGGCCACCAATTTCTCGATAGAGCCTTCGAACAACCCGATCACCCTTGAAGCAATAAAAGCGGTAATCAGGTTGACGGCCAGCCAGGCCCAGCGGTTACGCAATGAACGCCAGACCGACGCAAAAATATCTTCCTCTTCACGCAGACCCGCCATGTTGAGGACTTCGGTTTCACTTTCCTCACGAATCAGGTCGACCATTTCATCGATGGTCAGACGACCGATCAGCTTGCCGTTCTTGTCGACCACCGGGGCAGAGATCAAGTCGTAGCGCTCGAACGCCTGGGCTGCATCGTAGGCATCTTCGTCCGGATGGAAACTCACCGGGTCGCTGGCCATGACATCGGCCACTTTCTTCTCTGGGTCGTTGACCAGCAGGCGCTTGATCGGCAGCACCCCCTTGAGAATGCCTTCGTAGTCGACCACGAAGAGCTTGTCGGTGTGGCCTGGCAGTTCTTTCAAGCGACGCAGATAACGCAATACCACTTCCAGGCTGACGTCTTCGCGGATGGTGACCATCTCGAAGTCCATCAGGGCGCCAACCTGATCCTCGTCATAGGACAACGCAGAGCGCACTCGCTCGCGTTGCTGGCCGTCGAGGGCCTCCATCAGCTCATGGACAACGTCACGGGGCAGCTCAGGCGCCAGGTCAGCCAGTTCGTCGGCGTCCATCTCCCTGGCTGCGGCCAGGAGCTCGTGATCGTCCATGTCGGCGATCAGGGTTTCGCGCACCGAATCGGATACTTCGAGGAGGATGTCGCCGTCGCGATCAGCCTTGACCAGTTGCCAGAGGGTCAGTCGATCGTCCAGCGGCAAGGCTTCAAGGATATAGGCGACGTCGGCAGAGTGCAGGTCATCGAGCTTGCGCTGCAATTCGACGAGGTTTTGCCGGTGAACCAGGTTTTCGACGCGGTCGTGATTCGGACCTTCCTGGCGGTGCGTGAGGTCTTCGACCACGCGCTGGCGCTGCAGCAGCTCGATGACTTGAGCCAGGCGATCCTGCAGGCTTTCTTGTGTTTTCTTTACTTCTACTTCGGTCATAGGCGAACTCCACTCCCAGCAGCGGGGCACGCCGGAAGGATCAATCAGTCAATTCATGATTGGTAAAACGGGATACTGAGTAACTACTGGGTAAGTCCATGGAGGTATTCCATAAGCCCCGGCGGGGCTGACGGGCGCAATGATACACCGCCCGGCCATTTTTAACGTCAAAAAACTGGAAAGAACAAGCGCTTGCGAGTCAAAGCTCAGCATTAGCCGCATCTATGAACTGCGACGACGCAGCCCGGGAGGAAAACACATGGGGCTGGAGAAAAAGAACACATTCCACATAAACCCCAGACGGCAAAAAGCCCGCACTAGGCGGGCTTTTTGTTTGTATGGTGCACTCGACAGGATTCGAACCTGTGACCGCTCGGTTCGTAGCCGAGTACTCTATCCAGCTGAGCTACGAGTGCAGATTGTGTTTTTAGACCAGATCACAACTGGTTGAAGCCGAACCACCTGCATTACTGCAACTGACTCTTAAATGGTGCACTCGACAGGATTCGAACCTGTGACCGCTCGGTTCGTAGCCGAGTACT
>NZ_JBMDIS010000029.1:0-77927 GCF_057808775.1 Pseudomonas sp. FG86
CTTCGCAGCCCAACGCGGGGCAAGCCCGCTCGCCACAGTTACAGTGTTCCTCCTTAACTGACTGGCATTGGGACAAGCCCCCTCCCCCAATGGGATCTCCACTCATATAAAACACGTGTTTAAGGCCAAAATGAAACGCTACGAAAAATTCGCCGATGACATTGCCGAACTGATCCGCTCCGGCGTCCTCGGCCCCGGCCAACGGGTGCCCTCGGTGCGCTATGCCAGCCAGACCTACGGCGTCAGCCCATCCACCGTCTTCCAGGCCTACTACCTGCTGGAGCGCCGGGGCCTGATCCGTGCGCGTCCGCGCTCTGGCTACTTCGTCAATACCCATGCACCCAGCCCGTTTTCCGAGCCGGTGGTGAGCGAGCAGGTCCACGAGTCCACCGAGGTCGATGTGAGCGAACTGGTGTTCTCGGTACTCGACTCCATCAAGGACCCGAACACCGTGCCCTTCGGTTCGGCCTTCCCCAGCCCGATGCTGTTCCCGCTGCCACGCCTGGCCCGTTCCCTGGCCAGCGCCAGCCGTGAGATGGACCCGCGCCTGGTGGTCACCGACATGTCGCCGGGCAACCCGCAATTGCGACGCCAGATTGCCCTGCGCTACATGGTCGGCGGGCTGATGCTGCCCATGGAAGAACTGCTGATCACCAACGGGGCGCTGGAGGCCCTGAACCTGTGCCTGCAGGCCGTCACCGAGCCGGGTGACCTGGTGGCCATTGAAGCCCCCGCGTTCTATGCCTGCCTGCAGGTGCTGGAACGCCTGAAGCTCAAGGCGGTGGAGATCCCGGTGCATCCACGCGATGGCATTGACCTTAACGCGTTGTCGCAAAGCCTTGAGCGCTACCCGATCAAGGCCTGCTGGACCATGACCAGCTTCCAGAACCCCATGGGCGCCACACTGCCAGAGTCGAAGAAACAGGAACTGGTGGAGCTGTTGCGCCGTCACCAGGTGCCGCTGATCGAAGACGACGTCTACGCCGAGCTGTACTACGGGCAACAGGCACCGAAACCGGCCAAGGCCTTCGACACCGAGGGCCTGGTGATGCACTGCGGTTCATTCGCCAAGAGCCTGGCCCCGGGTTACCGGGTTGGCTGGGTCGCGGCCGGGCGTTATGCGCAGAAGGTCGAGCGCTTGAAGCTGATGACCTCGCTCTGCCCGTCGATGCCGGCCCAGGCAGCCATCGCCGACTACCTGCAACACGGCGGCTATGATCGGCACCTGCGCAAATTGCGCTATGCCCTGGAAGAACAGCAAAGCGCCATGCTTGCCGCCATTGCACGCTACTTTCCGGCGCAGACACGGGTCAGCCAGCCGGCCGGCGGCTACTTCCTGTGGTTGGAACTGCCAGAGCAGACAGACTCGTTGAAATTGTTCCAGATGGCTTTGGCCCAGGGCATCAGCATTGCGCCGGGACCGATTTTCTCGGCAACCCAGCGTTTCCGCAATTGCATTCGCTTGAACTATGGCAGCCCATGGACCGAGGCGTCGGAAAAGGCGATGGAGACGTTGGGCCGGATCGTAAGGTCATTCTGAGCTGGAACCCGGCGGAGTAATGAACCTGCGCCGACTTCCGAGCTGATTGCGCTGACGCTTAACGGCCACCGCCCAGGTCGACAAATGTGCCCGTGGCATAAGAAGCCTTATCCGACAACAACCAGATAATCGCTTCCGCCACTTCATCCGGGCGCCCGCCCCGGGCCATGGGGATGCCAGACTCCAGCTTGCTGACCCGATTCGGGTCGCCGCTCAAGGCATGGAAGTCGGTAAAGATATAGCCGGGGCGTACCGCGTTGACACGAATGCCTTCGCCCGCGACTTCCTTCGACAAGCCAATGGTGAAGGTATCGAGCGCGCCCTTGGAGGCTGCGTAATCGACATACTCTCCCGGTGAGCCGAGCCGCGCGGCCACCGATGACACGTTGACGATACTGCCGCCCTGCCCGCCATGCTTGGGCGACATGCGCAGCACGGCATGCTTGGCACACAGGATCGGGCCAAGCACATTGGTCTTCATGACTTTCAGGATGCGAAACTCGGACATTTCGTCCACCCGCGATTTATGCCCCACGGTGCCAGCATTGTTGACCAACGCCGTGACCCGGCCCAGTTCGGCGTCGACGCGATGAAACAGTGCGATCACTTCATCTTCGATGCTGACATCCGCCCGCACGGCAATCGCCTGGGCGCCCAGGGCCCGAACCTGTTCAAGCACGCGGTGCGCGGCGTCCTCGTCGGACTGGTAATTGATGCAGATGCGATAGCCCTCGCGAGCGGCCAGCAATGCCGTCTCGGCGCCAATCCCACGGCTGCCCCCGGTGATGATGACGACTTTGTCCATGCGTGCGGTCCCCTGTTTCAACCTGATGTTTATGCATGAATCCAATACTAACTGTCACCTACGGCTTTTGTCAGGCGCCAACGCGTCTTCGACGCGCTGGATGCCGACCATGAAGCCGTCAGCCGGCAGCGGGTGTCCGAGCAGATAACCTTGCAGGGAATCACAGCCCAGGCGGGTCAGGAAACGCTGCTGCGCATCGGTTTCCACGCCTTCGGCGACGATCCGCAGGCCCAGGGCCTGGCCCAGGGCGACAATGGCCGAGACGATGGCGGCATCGTCGCTGTCGTGCTCCAGGTCGCGTACAAACCCACGGTCGATCTTCAGTTCGTTGGCCGGCAGGCGCTTGAGGTACATCAGGCTGGAATAGCCGGTACCAAAGTCATCGATGGACAGATCGACCCCCATGTCGGAAAGCTGCTGCAACACCGTCATGCTCGCATCGGCATCGCGCATGGCGGTGGTCTCGGTGATCTCCAGGGTCAGGCTGTTGGCCGGCAACTGGTGACGCTCCAAGGCCGCCGCCACACTCTGGACCAGCCCCCCATGGCAGAACTGCAACGCCGAGAGGTTAACGGCAATGCGCCACCCCTCGTAGCCCTGGCCGTACCACTCGCGCATCTGGCGGCAGGCTTCATTGAGCACCCATTCCCCCATCGGGATGATCAGCCCGGTCTTTTCCGCCAATTCGATAAACGTGTCGGGCAACAGCAAACCGTGCTGCGGATGCTCCCAGCGCAGCAACGCTTCGGCCCCTACCGGGAGACCACTGACGGCGTCGAATTTGGGCTGGTAATACAACCGGAACTGCTGGTGTTCGAGGGCATTGCGCAGGTCCTGCAACAACTGCAGCTGCTTGCGCGCGTTAGTGTTCATCGACACATCGAAGAAGCTGTAGCCGTTCTTGCCCATGCCCTTGGCGTGGTACATCGCGGCATCGGCGTTCATCAGCAGCTCCTGGGGGTTACCGCCGTTGCCGGGGTACAGGGCAATGCCGACGCTGGCGGAGATTTTCAACGCATGCTCGGCCACCTGGAACGCGCGATTGATCAACGACACCTGGCGTTCAGCCAGGCCGAGGGCATCATCCGGCTGCGTCAGTTGCACCAGCAGCACGAACTCATCCCCGCCGATACGCGCCAGGGTGTCCTGGCTGCGCAGGTCTTCACGCAGGCGCTGGCCGACCTCGCGCAGCAACTGATCCCCCAAGTGGTGGCCGAAGGCATCGTTGACCGGTTTGAAGCCATCCAGGTCGATAAACATCAGGGCGAAGCAACCGCCCTGCTCCTTAACCGCCTGCATCGCCTGCTGAATACGGTCTGCGAGCAAGGTGCGATTGGGCAGGCCGGTGAGCATGTCGTGCAGGGCCAGGTGGGTCAGTTCCTGGTTCGCCAGGGTCAGGGAGTCGGCGAGTATGGCGGTGCGGGCTTCCAGGCGCGCATCAAGCAGCGAGGTCAGCAATGCAATGGCAAGCACGGCCAAGGTCGTCACCAGCACCAGGTTATCCAGGCCCTTGCCACTCAAGCCGGTCAAGGCGGCGCCGCAAAAACTGTCATCGGCAAAGCGTGCCGCGGCCATACCGGTGTAATGCATGCCAACAATGGCAAACCCCATTACCACCGCCGCCCCGCCACGTACCAGGCGTACGTAGGGAGTATTGCGCCGAAGGTTAAAGGCGATCCAAAGTGCCGCGCCGGACGCCACCACCGCTATCAGCAACGACACGCCAAACAAGCCGGGGTCGTAGTCGATGCCCGGCGTCATGCGCATCGCGGCCATGCCGGTGTAATGCATGCTGGCGATGCCCATCCCCATGACCAGCGCGCCAAACACCAGCTGCCAGGCGGGCAGGTGCTGCTGGCTCACCAGCCATAAGGCAAAACCGCTGGACAACACCGCGATCAACAGCGACAGCGCGGTAATGCCCAGGTCAAATCCCAGGGCAAACGGCAGGCGCAGCGCCAACATGCCGATAAAGTGCATGGACCACACCCCCACGCCCATGGCCAGCGCCCCGCCTGCTATCCATAGATAAACCGCGCGCCCGCTGGCCGTGGCGATGCGGCCACTGAGGTCCAGCGCGGTATAGGACGCGAGGATCGCAACGAACAGGGAGATCACAACCAGGGAGGGGGAATAACTACCGACAAGCATGCAATTTCTCGTGCGCAACGGGCCGGAGAGGCCCGTGCCAAGTGGCAAAGCGGGCGATTGTAGCGAGAATAATTCTTGGGCACTCGATTAATTATCAGAGAGCCATCAGTGGCATTTTGACGCCAATCTACCGGCTCAACGCCGATCGATTCTTGCCGTCATGCCTACTGCTTAGCCTCCACATTATCGCTGCCAAAATGCGGCTCACTGTCCTGCCTTGCGCACTCACTCCTTCTCGGCAATCGACGTCTGCCCATCCCAGCCACCGCCCAGTGCGGCGATCAGTTGCACGCTCGCCACCAATCGCGACTGCAGCAAGGTCAACACAGTGCGCTCGTTACTCAAAGCGGTGGCCTGCACAGTGACCACATCCAGATAGGCAATCAGCCCCGCCTTGTATTGGTTCTGGGTCAAGCGCAACGATTCCCGCGCGGCTTCCAGGGCTTCGTTGCTGACCACGGCCTCGTCTTCCAGCACCTTGAGCTGGACCATGTAGTTTTCCACTTCGCGGAACCCGTCCAGTACGGTCTGGCGGTACTTGGCCACTGTTTCGTCGTAGGAAGCCACCGTGCGGTCCACTTCCGCCGAGCGCTGGCCGCCGTCGAACAGGGTCATGGCGAGTTTCGGCCCGACCGACCAGAAGCGGTTCGGCAGGCTGATCCAATCGGCATAGGTGCTGCTGGAGTAGCCCCCGGCCAGGCTGAGGCTCAGGTCCGGGTAATAGGCAGCCTTGGCCACGCCGATATTGGCGTTGGCGGCGATCACTGAGCGTTCGGCCGAAGCGATGTCCGGGCGACGTTCGAGCAATTGCGAAGGCAGGCTGACCGGGATCTGCGGCAATGCCGGGATGTCCTTGCTCACCGCCAGGTTGAAGTTGGCGGGTGCCTCACCGATCAACACGGCGATGGCGTTTTCCAGTTGCGCGCGCTGCCAGATCAGGTCGATCAGGCTGGCTTGGGTCGTCTTGAGCTGGGTTTGCGCCTGGGCCACCGCTTCCTTGCCGGAGACACCGGCGCGGTATTGGTTTTCGGTCATTTGCAGGGAGCGTTGGTACGTGTCCAGGGTGGCTTGCAGCAGACGGGTCTGCTCGTCCATGACCCGCAATTGCAGGTAGCTTTGCACCAGTTCCGACTGTTGGCTCAAGCGCATCGCGGCCAGGTCGGCCGAGCTGGCTTCGGCGCTGGCTTCGTTGGCCTCCAGGCCGCGGCGCAACTTGCCCCAGATGTCGGCTTCCCAGCTCACGCCCAGCTGGGCGTTGAGGGTGTTGCGGATGCCGCTGCTGGAACTGCTGAGGCTCGCGCTGCTGCTACCGGAGCCCTGGCTCGCGCGGGTTTTTCCGACGCTCAGGTCAACGGTGGGGTAAAACGCGCCACGGGAACTGCGCACCAGGGCCTGGGCCTGGCGAAAACGTGCTTCGGCCTGGGCCACGGTCTGGTTGGAGCTGTTCAGGCGCTGCACCAGGTCATTGAGTTGACGATCACCGTACAGCTCCCACCAGGCGCCACGGGCCAGGGAATCGCTCGGCGTGGCCTGGCGCCAGCCCTGGGCCTCCTTGAACTGCGCCGGCTCGATGACTTCCGGGCGATGGTAGTCAGGGCCGACGGCGCAGGCGCTGAGCAACAACGCCAACCCCACTGTAGGAGCGAGCTTGCTCGCGAAGGTCGTTAACGATAACGCGCCGAGCCTGAATGAACGCGGGGCCTGCCTTTTTTTCGCGAGCAAGCTCGCTCCTACAGGGGTGGGTGCCGTGTCGGAAACCCGCCGTGCATGGGTGTGGGTTGAATCGGTCATAGCGCAGTGTCCAGGGCAGCATCGGTACGCACGCCACGCCAGGCGTTGAAACGGTGGCGCGCGCGGTCTAGATAAAGGTAAACCACCGGGGTGGTGTAGAGGGTCAGGATCTGGCTGAAGGCCAGGCCGCCGATGATGGTCAAGCCCAGTGGGTGGCGCATTTCCGCGCCATCACCAGCGCCCAGCAGCAAGGGCAAGGCGCCGAGAATGGCGGCCAGGGTGGTCATCAGGATCGGCCGCAAGCGCAGCAGGCAGGCACTGCGAATCGACTCCAGCGGGTCCATGCCGTCGTTACGCTCCAACTGCAAGGCCAGGTCGATCATCAAGATGGCGTTCTTCTTCACCACGCCGATCAGCAGGAACAGGCCCAGCAAGGAAATCAGGCTGAACTCGCCGCCCGTCAGGTAGATGGCGAGCATCGCACCGACCCCGGCCGACGGCAGGGTCGAGAGGATCGTCAGCGGGTGGATATAGCTTTCATAGAGGATGCCCAGCACCAGGTACACCGCCACCAGCGCGCCGAGAATCATGAACGGCTGGCCCTTCTGCGTCGCCGCGAAGGCGTCGGCGGTGCCGGCCATCTTGGCAATCACATCCTCAGGCAAGCCGAGCTTGGCAATCGCTCGCTCGATGGCAGCCGTCCCCTGCTCCACCGTCACACCGGGCGCCATGTCGAAGGCAATGTTTTCCGAGGCGAACTGGCCTTCATGGCTGACGCGATCGTCCGCCAGGCTGTTTTCATAGTGGGCAATGGTCGACAACGGCACCCGCGCGCCACTGGACGTGATCACCTGCATCTGGTTCAGGGTAATCGGGTCCTGGGCGTATTTCGGGTTGACCTCCATCACCACCTGGTACTGGTTGAGGCTGTCGTAGATGGTGGAAATCTGCCGCTGGCTGTAGGCATTGTTCAAGACTGCCGTGACCATGTTCATGTCGATGCCCAGGCGCTTGGCCTGGTCGCGGTCAACGATCAGCGTGACCTGGGCAGCGCCGCGGCCTTCGCGGGCATCGATGGCGGTCAGCTCGGGCAGCTCACGCAGGGCGGCCACGACTTTCGGGTACCACAGGCGCAGCGCGGCCAAGTCACCGCTTTGCAGGATGTAGGAATACTGTGCAGTGGTCTGGTCACGGCTGCCGCCGAATTGCAGGTCCTGGTCGGCCATCAGGAACAGGCGCCCGCCCGGCACCAGCGGCACATCCTTGCGCAAGCGCTCGATCACCGCTTGCGCCGAGACCTTGCGTTCGCTGATAGGCTTGAGCCGCACCAGCATCACCGCGTTGTTGGTGCCGTTGCTCCCGCCGATAAACCCGGCCACGCTGAGTACCGCCGGGTCCTTGAGCACCGCCTTGCGGAAGGTCTCCATCTTCGGCTGCATCACGCTGAACGACAGCCCGTCATCGCCGCGCACGAAGCCGATCAACTGGCCGGTGTCCTGCTGCGGCATAAAGGTTTTCGGCACCACGACATACAACGCCACGTTCATGCCGATGGTCAGCAACAGGCTGAGCAGGGTCAGTCGGCGGTGGCGCAGCACCCAGTCGAGGCTGGTGGCGTAGCCGGCGACCATGCGGTCGTTGATCTTCTGGCTCCAGCGCTGCAAACCGGTCATCTGGCCTTTGACATGGGGCTTGAGCCAGCGGGCGCAGAGCATCGGCGTCAGGGTCAGCGAGACAATCAGCGACACAATGATCGCCGCCGACAAGGTGATGGAAAACTCGCGGAACAGGTTGGTGACGATGCCGCCCATGAACAGGATGGACAGGAACACCGCCACCAGCGACACGTTCATCGACAACAAGGTAAAGCCGACTTCCTGGGCGCCCAGGTACGCCGCCTTCATCGGCGGCACCCCTTCGTCGATATGTCGGGAAATGTTCTCCAGTACCACGATGGCATCGTCCACCACCAGGCCGGTCGCCAGGATCAGCGCCATCAGCGAGAAGTTGTTCAACGAAAACCCGTACAGGTACATCACCGCGAACGTTCCCACCAGCGACACCGGCACCGCCAGGGTCGGAATCAACGAGGCGCGGAAGTTACCGAGGAACAGGTACACCACCAGGATGACCAGGCCCACGGCAATCAGCAGGGTCATCTCGGCTTCATGCAAGGTCGCGGTGATCACCGGCGAGCGGTCCATCGCCAGGCTCAGCTTGACGCTGGACGGCAGCACCGCCTGCAATGCCGGCAGCTGGGCCTTGATCTGCCTCACGGTCTCGATGATGTTGGCGCCGGACTGGCGATTGATCACCAGCAGCACCGCCGAATCGTTGTTGAAGAAACCACTGTTGTAGCGGTCTTCCACGCCATCAGTGATCGTGGCCACATCCTTCAGGCGCAGGGCCGCGCCGTTCTGGTAGCGAATCAGCAGCGGTTCATAGTCCTTGGCCTTTTCCAACTGGTCATTGGCCTGGATCTGCCAATTGCGCTCGCTGTCTTCCAGGGAGCCCTTGGGGCGCCGCTGGTTCGCGTTGGCAATGGTGTTGCGCACATCGTCCAGGGCCACGCCGTACTGGTCGAGAGCCTTGGGTTCAAGTTCGATACGCACCGCCGGCAGGGAGCTGCCGCCGATCTGCACTTCGCCCACGCCGGGCACCTGGGACAGGCTTTGCGAGAGGATGGTCGAGGCCAGGTCGTACAACTGGCCTTTCTGCAACACATCCGAGGTCAGCGACAGCACCATGATCGGTGCCTGGGACGGGTTGATTTTCTTGTAGGTGGGCATGCTGCGCATGCCGCTGGGCAGCAGGTTGCGCGAAGCGTTGATGGCCGCCTGCACTTCCCGCGCCGCGCCGTTGATGTCACGGTCTGAGTCGAACGCCAGGATCACCCGGGTGGAGCCCTGGCTCGACGAACTGCTCATGGTGGTAATGCCGGCAATCGCGCCAAAGGAGCGCTCCAACGGCGTGGCCACGGTCGACGCCATCACCTCGGGACTCGCGCCGGGCAAGCTGGCCGAGACCACGATCACCGGGAAATCGATCTGCGGCAGCGGCGACACCGGCAGCAGGTTAAAGCTGACACCGCCCAGCAACAGGATCGCCAGGCTCAGCAGCATGGTGGCGACCGGCCGGCGAATGAAAGGTCCGGACAGGTTCATGACTCAACCGGCTCCAGGCTTTGCGGCTCTTTGCGCCAGCGACGACCGAGGCGGTCGAAGTACAGGTAGATCACCGGGGTGGTGAACAGGGTCAACACCTGGCTCACCAGCAAACCGCCAACCATCACCAGGCCCAGGGGCTGGCGCAGTTCTGCGCCGGAGCCGGTGGCCAGCATCAACGGCACCGCACCGAACAGCGCCGCCAGGGTGGTCATCAGGATCGGCCGGAAGCGCAACAGCGCCGCCCGGTAGATCGCGGTCTGCGGGTCCAGCCCCTGGTTGCGTTCGGCGTCCAGGGCGAAGTCGATCATCATGATCGCGTTCTTTTTCACGATGCCGATCAGCAGGATGATGCCGATGATCGCGATCATGCCCAGGTCATTGCCACTGAGCAGCAACGCGAGCAAGGCCCCCACCGCTGCCGACGGCAGGGTCGAAAGGATGGTGATCGGGTGGATGTAGCTCTCGTAGAGCACGCCGAGCACGATATACATGGTGACCACCGCCGCCAGGATCAGCAGCAAGGTGCTCGACAACGACGCCTCGAACGCCTGGGCGGCGCCCTGGAACTGGGTCTGCACGCCCACCGGCATGCCGATGTCCTTCTGCACCTGGTTGATCAGCTCGACGCCTTTGCCCAGCGCCACGCCGGGCGCCAGGTTGAATGACATCATCACCGCCGGGAACTGGCCGATATGCGCAATCGCCAACTGGGCCTGGCGCTGTTCCACCCGGGCCAGGCTCGACAGGCGGACCTGGCCGCCGTCGGTGGTCTTCACATGGATCTGGTTCAGCGCATCCGGCCCCAGGGTTTCGCCCGACTGGGCCTGCAAGACCACGCGGTATTGGCTGGCCTGGGTGTAGATGGTGGAAATCTGCCGCTGGCCGAAGGCGTCGTACAGCGCATCGGTAATGGTCGACACGCTGACACCCAGGCGCGAGGCCGCATCACGATCGATCACCAGGTACACCTGCAGGCCCTTGTCCTGGAGGTCGCTGGCGACGTCGGTCAGCTCCGGCAACTGGCGGAGTGCATGCACCAGCTTGCCGCTCCACAGGGCCAGCAACTCCGCATCCGGCGAGGACATGCTGAACTGGTACTGGGTTCGGCTGACGCGGTCTTCAATGGTCAGGTCCTGCACCGGCTGCATGAACAGGCGGATGCCCACCAGCTTGTCGATTTCCGGTTGCAGGCGGGTGATCACCTGGGCGGCACTCAGGTCGCGCTGGCCGTGGGGCTTGAGGTTGATCAGCAAGCGGCCGCTGTTGAGGGTGGCGTTATCGCCATCCACGCCAATGTAGGACGACAGGCTTTGCACCGCCGGGTCGGCCAGGATGATCTTGGCCAGCTCCTGCTGGCGCTGGCTCATGGCCGCAAAGGATATCGACTGCGGCGCTTCGGAAATGCCCTGGATCACCCCGGTGTCCTGCACCGGGAAAAAGCCCTTGGGCACCACCAGGTACAGCACTACCGTAAGGCCCAGGGTGGCGATGGCCACCAGCAGGGTCAGCGGCTGGTGCCTGAGCACCCACTGCAATTTGCGCCCGTAGGCGCCGATCAGCCAGTCGATCCAGGCGCCGCTGGCCTTGTAGAAACGGCTTTGTTCTTCTTCCTTGGGTTCCCGCTTGAGCAGCCGCGCGCACATCATCGGCGTCAGGGTCAGGGACACCACCAGGGAAATCAGGATCGCCACCGCCAGGGTAATCGCGAATTCGCGGAACAGGCGCCCGACCACGTCAGCCATGAACAGCAACGGAATCAATACGGCGATCAGCGACAGGGTCAGGGAAATCAGGGTGAACCCGATCTGCTTGGCGCCCTTGAGCGCGGCTACCAGCGGGGTCTCGCCTTCCTCGATGTAGCGGGAAATGTTCTCCAGCATCACGATGGCATCGTCCACCACGAAGCCGGTGGCGATGGTCAGGGCCATCAGCGTGAGGTTGTTGATGGAGAAACCGGCCAGGTACATCACCCCAAAGGTGCCGACCAGCGATAGCGGCACGGCAATGGAGGGAATGATCGTGGCGCTGACCCGGCGCAGGAACAGGAAGGTCACCATCACCACCAGGGCAATGGCGATCAGCAGTTCGTGCTGCACGTCGGTGACCGACGCGCGGATGGTCTGGGTGCGGTCGGTCAGGACCGTGACGTCCAGGCCGGCCGGCAGGTTATCGGTGATACTCGGCAGCAGGGCCTTGATACGGTCCACCACCTCGATCACGTTGGCGCCCGGCTGGCGCTGGATGTTCAGCAACACGGCCTGGTTTTCATTGGCCCAGGCAGCAAGGCGTTCGTTTTCCGCACCATCGACGATCTGCGCCACATCCTTGAGGCGCAACGGTGCGCCATTGTTGTAGGCCAGGATCAGTTCGGCGTATTGCTGGGGCGAGACCAACTGGTCGTTGGCATCGAGCATCGACACCCGGGTCGGGCCGTCGAAGTTACCCTTGGGCTGGTTGACGTTGGACGCGGCGATCAGGGTACGCACGTCCGACAGGTTCAAGCCGTTGGCGGCCAGGGCCTCGGGGTTGACCTTGATCCGCACCGCCTGGCGCTGGCCGCCGGCGATGCTGACCATGCCGACGCCGCTGATCTGCGCGATCTTCTGCGCCATGCGCGTATCGACCAGGTCATTGAGCTTGGGCAGCAGCATGGTCTTGGAGGTGATCGCCAAGGTCAACACCGGGGTGTCCGCCGGGTTGACCTTGTTGTACACCGGCGGCGCCGGCAAATCCTTGGGCAGCAGGTTGGTGGCGGCGTTGATCGCGGCCTGCACCTGTTGCTCGGCGACATCCATATTGATGTCGAGGTTGAAACGCAGGGTCAGCACCGAGGCGCCGCCGGAGCTGGTGGACGCCATCTGGGTCAGGCCGGGCATTTGCCCGAACTGGCGCTCCAGGGGCGCGGTGACGGCGCTGGTCATCACGTCCGGGCTGGCGCCAGGGTACAGGGTCATCACGCGGATGGTCGGGTAATCCACCTGGGGCAAGGCCGAGACGGGTAGCAGGCGGTACGAGATGATGCCGGCCAGGACAATGGCCAGCATGCTCAGCGTGGTGGCGACCGGGCGAAGGATAAACAGCCGCGAGAGGTTCATGAACCGACCTTTTGCGCCTTGCCGGCGTCAGCGCCGGTCTCCCCTTTCGCAGCAGGCTTGCCTTGCAGGTGCTCGGTCGGCGTGGTCGGTACCTGGCTGCTGTCGTTGACCACTTCGACTTCGCTGCCGTCCTTCAGGCGGTCGGTGCCTTCAAGCACCACCCGGTCGCCGGCGACCAGGCCCTCCTTGATCACGGTGTTATCGCCATCGCTGTCACCCACCACCAACGGCTGGACCTTGACCTTCTTATCGCCATCGAGCTTGTAGACAAAGGTGCCGTTGTTGCCGAACTGAATCGCGGCCGACGGCGCCAGTACCACGTTGTGCAGGGTATCGGCGAGCAGATGCACATTCACGAATTGGTTGGGGAACAGTACCTGGTCCTTGTTATCGAAACGTGCCTTGAACTTCAGGGTACCGGTGGTGACGTCGATCTGGTTGTCCAGGCTCTGTAGCACGCCGGTGGCCTGGCGCTTCGCATCGCCACGGTCCCAGGCCTCCACGGGCAGCTTGTTGCCGGCGTGGTAACGGGCGAGCACGGTTTCCAGGGTGCTCTCCGGCAGGGTGAAGGCCACGCTGATCGGTTGGGTCTGGGTGATCACCGCCAGCGCCGTGGTGTCGTTGGCGGCCACCAGGTTACCGACGTCGAGCTGACGCAGGCCGACGCGCCCGCTGATCGGCGCGCGGATCTTGGTGAATTCGAGGTTGAGCTTGGCGTCGTCCACCGCGCCCTGGTTGGTCTTGACCGTGCCCTGGTATTGCAGGACCAGCGCTTCGGCTGTGTCGAGGGTCTGCTTGGCGATGCTGTCCTGGGCGTAGAGGTCGCGGTAACGCTGGACGTCGACCTGGGCGTTCTTCAACTGGGCCTGGTTCTGCATCAGCGTGCCCTGGGCCTGGAGCAAGGCGTTCTGATAGCTGCGCGGGTCGATTTCCGCCAACAGGTCGCCGGCCTTGACCATCTGCCCTTCTTCAAAGGCGATCTTCACCAACTGGCCGCCCACCTGGCTGCGTACATTGATGGTGTTGAGCGCGGTGACCGTACCCAATGCCTTGTAGTACACCGGGAATTCCCCCAGCACCGCCGGTGCCACGCGCACCGGCACCGGCCCAGTGGAACCACCGAAGCCTGGGCGTGCCATGCCCGTCTTGCTGGTGCGTGCGGCCGGCGCATCTTTATGGGCAGCGCCACCCGGCCAGAATTTCCAGCACAGACCGGCGATAACCAGCAGCACAAGCAGGCCGAACAGCCAGCGTCGGGAGTTACGGGGGGTGGATTGCATGGAGTGATCAACCATTGGGCGCGAGAGCTTCTTCTTTGGGAGGCTGAAAGATAAGCACTGGGGCGCGTTAAGAAAAGCGCCTTTACCGGCTATTTACCTTGGGCTTACATCTTTTAACTTTTGAGCTTAGTCCGCCGGCTATTTCCCTAAGCATCTGACGTGCAAATAAAAACGGCCTGGACTAGGCCAGGCCGCGATTATGTGCCGCGCGTGTTACTGCGTAACGACAGTAATGCGCCGAAACAGTTACTTCAAAACAGCCAGGGCTGCTTCGTAGTTTGGCTCCTGGCCGATTTCCGAAACCAGTTCGCTGTGCAGCACGTTGTTGTTTTCGTCCAGTACCACAACAGCACGTGCGGTCAGGCCTTTGAGTGGGCCATCAGTAATCGCTACGCCGTAATCGACTGCGAAACCAGGGTCACGGAAGTCCGACAGGCTCTTCACGTTTTCCAGGCCTTCGGCGCCGCAGAAACGCGCCTGGGCAAATGGCAGGTCAGTGGAGATGCACAGTACAACGGCGTTGTTCAGATCGTTGGCCTGGGCGTTGAACTTGCGTACCGAAGTCGCACAGGTCGGGGTGTCGACGCTTGGGAAGATATTCAGCACTTTGCGCTTGCCGGCAAAGGTAGCCAGGGTTGCATCCGACAGATCGCCGGCGGTCAGGGTGAAGTCTGCAGCTTTGGAGCCGACTTGCGGCAATTCGCCTTCAACCTGGACAGGGTTCCCACGAAGGGTGACTTGAGCCATGAATAGAATCCTTATGCTGGGTTTGATTAAACGAATTCGAGAGGCGGAAGTTAACCACAAAGTGCTGTGGCTACCTACCGCCAGACACAAATTGTCATGTCTCGCGGTTGTGGTTTAATTGCGCGCTTTGCGCCTGCCCTCCAAGGAAACCGTTGTTAATGAATCAGCCCGCCACCAAAGTCCTGGTCATTGGTTATGTCTGGCCGGAGCCACGCTCCTCGGCAGCGGGCGGGCATATGATGCAGATCCTCGATACTTTTCTTACGCAAGGTTGGGACATAACCTTCAGCAGCCCCGCAGCGCTGGGCGAGCACAAAGCCGACCTGGCTGCGCTGGGCATCGCCGAATGCGCGATTGAGCTCAATAACAGCAGCTTCGACGATTTTATTTGCGAATTGGCCCCGGACATCGTGCTGTTCGACCGTTTCATGATGGAAGAACAGTTTGGTTGGCGCGTGGAGAAGTGCTGCCCCCACGCCCTGCGCGTGCTGGAGACCTCCGACCTGCAAAGCCTGCGCGACGCGCGCCACCAGCGCCTCAGGGACCACCTCAAGGCCCATCCCGACGGCGAAGACTTCAGTGCACTGTTTACCCCGGCGCTGAAACAGGAATTCCAGTTGATGGCCGACACCGACCTGGCCAAGCGTGAAATCGCGGCGATTTACCGCTGCGATATCAGCCTGATGATTTCCGACGTGGAAATCCGCCTGCTCATCGAACAGTTCAAGGTGCCCGCCGCCCTGCTCCACTGGTGCCCGTTGATGATGCAGCCACCGACCGCAGCCTTCGCGCCCTTTGAAGACCGCGCGCACTTCCTCAGTATCGGTAACTTCCGTCACGCGCCGAACTGGGATGCGGTGTTGTGGATGAAAAACAGCGTGTGGCCGCTGATCCGCCAGCAACTGCCGGGCGCCCAACTGCATATCTACGGGGCCTACACCCCGCCCAAGGCCACCGCCCTGCACAACGCGGCCCAGGGGTTTCATGTGATGAACTGGGCCGAAGATGCGTTGCAGGTGATGAGTGCCGCACGTATCTGCCTGGCCCCCCTGCGCTTTGGCGCCGGGATCAAGGGCAAGCTGGCGGATGCGATGCTGTGTGGCACGCCGAATGTCACCACACCGATCGGCGCCGAAGCGATGGGCGACGATCAGCCCTGGCCCGGCGCGATCGAGCAGAACGCCCCGGCCCTGGCCGCCGCCGCCGTGGCCCTTTATCAGGACCGCGAGCGTTGGACCCAGGCCCAGGAACAGGGGCGCCAGCTCCTGGCCCGGCGCTATGACCAGGCCCTCCACGGACCGGCCTTGGTGGCATGCCTGGAGCAATGCCGCCGCAACCTTGCGGCCCATCGCCGCGACAACTTTACCGGCAGCATGCTGCGCCATCACGCGCATAAAAGTACGCAGTACATGTCCCAGTGGATCGAGGCGAAGAACCGTACCGTATAAACACCAGCGCTGGCGAGGTCGCGCGCAAGGGGGCATTATCCCACGCAGCAACCACAATAAAGCGACGGCAGCATGACCCGAGCAACGCGAATCACCGACCCTTCCTACGAGCTGATGGACGATCACAACGGTCTGTCCATCATCTATCGCCAGCATGGTTTCCCGTGCCCGCTGGTGCGCTGGCATTTCCACAAGGAGTACGAGCTGCACTTGATTATCGCCAGCTCTGGCAAAGTGTTTATCGGCGACTACATCGGCAATTTCTACCCGGAAAGCCTGTTCCTCACCGGCCCCAACCTGCCCCACAACTGGATCAGCCAGGTGGAGGAAGACGAGGTGGTGCCCAAGCGCGACATGTTGGTGAACTTCACCGATGAACTGTTTGAGAACGGCAGCCCTATTTTCGCCGAACTCAAGACCCTGGCACCGCTGCTGGAACGGGCGCAGTCCGGCATCGAATTTCGCTGCAAAAAAACCATCGCCCAGGCCATGACCTTGATGCAACGCATTGAGGACGCCCAAGGCATGGCGCGCCTGGGGCACTTCTTTATCCTGCTGGACGTGCTGAGCGCGTGCGAGGACTACCAGTTGTTGTCCGGCGTGACCACGCCGCAACTGGCCGATGAGCACAGCATTGACCGCACCAACCGCGCGGTGGACTACATCTTTGCCCACTACGCGCGGGAGTTGCCACTGGAGGAAGTGGCGGAATACCTGGGCATGAAGCCGACGTATTTTTCCCGGGTGTTCAAGCAGGCCACCGGTCGTACGTTTATCGAGTTCGTCAATCGCCTGCGTATCAGCAAGTCCTGCGAGTTACTGGCCGATGGCGATAAAGCAGTCACGGATGTGTGTTTCGAATCCGGCTTCAATAACATTTCCAACTTCAATCGACGCTTTCAACAGCTCAAGGGCATGACCCCCTCCCACTACCGTCGCCTGGCGGTGCAGCGGCTCACCGAACAAAACCTGGCTTGATATCTTTGCGCATCAACAAACGATTACACATCAATCACTTGAAGTAACCCCTCCACACCCTGTCGCTGGAACTGGACAAAGCCCCTGGCCACTTAGCGAAGACATCGCCCTTCTTTCACTCGATAGGTGATGCCTTATCTATCAACGCAAAGGTAAAAGGGCTACGCATGATCAACGTTCAGCGGCTACCTACTCCCGCCGCCATCACCGGCTCAAACGACATGAGCGCCCCCACAAAACCTGCGTACTCGGTGGCCTCGCACGTCATCACGCTGTTTAATAATCAGATGAACAACCACCCGGCTCTCCTCGCGTCCGTGCAAGCCGGCGATATACCGCCACACGCCCGGCAGCGCATCGTGCACCTGCTCAGGTACGCGATGACAGAAGAACGACCGAGCCTGGCCGCGCAGATCAGCCAGTTGATAAACAGCAGCCGTCCGCCACTCACAGGCGAAATACTGCGCAATGAAGTCGAGCGACACCTGAACCAGCCAAGCGCGCTGAATCCGCAGAAAACCTACACCCAGCTCATTCACGACATACTCCAAACCCCATCACAACCCGCCTCGCCCCCTCCCCCTGTCTTGTCACGAGCACGCCGGGAACTGCAGAACCCAGGTCCTGCGCAAGACGCCGGGAACACCTCAACCACTCAGTTCGCCAATGCCCTGGTGGAAGACGGCGACCGGCAATTGTCGATCAATTTCGCCAATCATTTGATCCGACGATGGGTCGATGCAAACCGGAGCTCCGGCTTTGGAGAGGAAAAGATTGCCGTCCCGCACGGTTCTACATTCGGCCTGGCCTGGAACGCGTTGGCTGACGCGCTCGACGCGCAGCCTTTCAAAACCTTTGCCCAAGCCAAGGGTATTGATGTTTCCAGCCTGGTCGTTAAAACCAACGGAGACCTGAGCGGGTTAAAGAACAATCAAACCGTCAGCTTTTCTTTGAAGCAAGATCCCGACTGGGCCGCCGCGTCATCTGCCGTTTTAGCCGCGGCCAACAAACTGGGCGGGGACATTAGTTTCCACGACCGCGGGCATGCACCCGCGGAGGATGTCGCGGCCTTTTATTTAGTGCGCAACAGCCGCTTCAACAGTGACGACCGATTATTCACGATCGACCAACTGCTGAAAGAGCAAAACTTCAGTTCGATCAGTAACACCGACAGTTACTACGCGGCTCAATTCGCCCCGGTTCAGCAGCGCCAGAGAGAGGCCAAGCAACAGGTCGCGAAGCTGCCCACGCCACAGTTGAGCCGGCTGCTGGCGGCTTTCACGCCCACGCCGGCGACACAAAAGGTCAAGGACGCCGACCAGGCCCTGGCCCACCTGTGCAGCCAGGCGCTGGGGCAGGCGTTTGCAAACACGATTGAAAAACTGCCTGAGTATTCGACGTTTAACCTGGTCCGCAATAACCTCAAGGATGCGCTGAACAGCCCGGCGTTTACGACGTTTGTGCGGGAAAACAACCTTGACCTGTCGAGCATCCGGATCAAATCGGACGACGGGACCTTGAAGGGTAAAGTCAAGGGTGTCGACACCACCTTCCCTGTCAACGCCATTTCAGATTGGGCCTCTGTCTGGCAAGACGTGGAACCCGCGGTGAAGCAGATGGCGACAGGCTCGGGCGACTACGTTGATTACCCCGGCGCAAACCCTGCAACGCTGCCAGAAGTACTGCGTTTTTACGCCGAAGAACCACTTCCACCCAATGGTTTCCCTCAGGATGGCTGGCAGCAAAGATCACGTGTAGCCCATCTGAGCAGAAGTGCGCAAATCACCCGAGACAACGGCTTCAAGGCCCTGGTCGCCGCCCCGACCGACGATGCTCGCTCGCGCAGCGTGCGGGAGACGCAGCAGGCAGTCGCCTTACAGCTCAGCGCAAAGACATTGAACCTTTCGCCACTTGAAACCCTGGCGGCGGCGGTCAAAAACCGCATGCAGGACACCGACACCGCCGCTCTGCCTGAACAAGGTCCAGACACGCCCGAAGATGCCTTGGCCAGCACCGAAAGCGCACTGGCCGCCGCGGTGCATGGCGTGATGCTTGAGCTCAAGAACGCCCCGAACCAGGTGGCCTCGAAAATGGTTGAATCGATCCCGGCCAACAGCCTGATCGGACAATGGCGAGCGTACTTGGACAAGGCCCTGAAAGGGCGTGGTTTTACCGAATGGGCCCAGAAACAGAATATCGACCTGACCTCACTGCGCTTTGACCCCACGGACAACGCCTTGATCGGTAAGGTCAATGGCCTTGAGCAGCGCTTTACCGCCACTGACTTTGCGCAAAAATACCCGGAGCATTTCGATGTACTTGCACCGGTATTGAACGCCGCGGCCGTATTCACTGCCCATGGAAAAACAATCGCGCTGGTCCAGCCCAACAACAGCATGCCCTTCGAATGGGTGGGCAGTTTTTATGGCATCAGCAACGACTACAGCAGCCCCGCGTTCGCGCAACAGACGGAACTGATGGGCCGCACGCAGCAATTCCCGCAGCCACCTGAGCACCCGGAAAAAGTCGTGAACTGGCTGAACCGCCAGAGAACGGTATTGGGAAACAGCAACGACCGGTATGCATTAATCGATCAGTTGAAAATTGGCATCATCAATCGCGACGACACTGAAGACGCCCGACGTTTTGTCGTCGATGAAGATTCCTCTCATCAACCCAAGGGGCTTAAAACAGCAACGGCCTTCCTTGCTGAGAACGGCTGGAATATTCCGCAGTGGGAGGCAGAAAGTGACAACCTGTTATTGGCATTGCGCACACCGCTACCGCAGTCCCCTGCCCTTGGTAATCACTGGGGTTTCCTCTCCACCGACCTCCCATTGAGTGCAGAACAGCGCAGCGCGGTGACCGCACATGTAAAGGCCTCCATTGGTGACTTCGCCACGCTCATAAGTTATTTGAGCGCTCACGTCGACAATATCAGTACCGATCCTAAAGAGGCGCTGGTACAGCTGCTTGCCAGCGACAAAGCGATTGAACTCGCCACCGGCCTGCAAACCAAGATGAAGGGGGCGTCAACCCCGACCAGCCTGAAACAGTGGCTTCTGACTGCCTTGGTGCTGGAGCTTGATCCCACGGCTGGCACTCAACATAAGACGGTTGCCGGTGTTGATTTAATGGGCATCGACAATTCTGGGCGCAGCACGCTTTCTATCCACGACCGATTCAATCTATACCTGGCAACCCAGAAAAACATACCTGGCGACTTGGCACCTATCGCTTCGCACTTGCTGCTGTCAGGGGCGGCGCCGCAGTTGCTGGTCAAAGACGTACCGAAAGAACTAACGCTCGGTTCACCTGCGTGGTTCAACTTTACGGCAGCGGTTAACCAAATCGAATGGGCGGCCCCCGGCGCTACCACGAACATGACTTACCAACAGGTCATGGATCATTACAAGATCCAACCTATTTCAACACTGGAAACGCAAATCCAAAGCTACGCACAGATGAACCCGTTACTGGATTGGGCCGCTCTCAACAACAACGTCGATAAGAACAACTACACCCTGGAACAGTTAAGAGACAGCCAACAAAAACTCCAGTCACAGGTCGCTAACACCGCCGAAGCGATCCGCTGGCTAAGCACGAACCAAGCGCCCAATAGACGGGACATGGCGCTCAAGGTGCTGAAAGAAAAGTTCGGTCCCACTATCGATTATGAAAAACGATTTATGCTGGAAAACGAGTTCGCCGGGATCATCAGCGGTCGCCACTATAGTCTCGTAGAAATCTATGAAGCAGGCAGGCTGGATGAAAGCTGGATGCAGGAAGGCAATCATGTGGATTTCGCCAGCCTGCGTAGCAAAGCCACAGAGCCTGGGTTCCCGGTTATCAACGATGAATTCAACAAGGCTATAAAAGAAGACTTCAACCTGCGCAGGCGCCATACCGCTACGCTGTTCAAGGATATGATCAGAAAGATGCCTGTAGAGGAGCGCAAAAGCCTCATCTATGGCGCCGTAGAGTTTTTAAATGTTGACGGCGGCACCAGTGGCAGTGGCATGGTGATCACGTCTAACTACAATGGGGTCAGAAGAGACTTTGCGGCCTACCCGTCCAGGGGCCAGATTGTAAGAATTGCCGACATCGATCCCTCCACGCCATTGGGTAAAACCGTCAGCCTTGAAATCGACGCCGCTGCTTTCAAAAACGGCACTGAGCCCAAACCTGGGACTCAATCAGATGTGGTATTGCGCACCACCGATCAACACTTACTGGATGACAACAATGAGCCATGGCCATTGGAGGTATCCTTCCCTGCCCACAAAGAAAATGACGCATTTTCTCCCGGCTATGTGGACGGCAGAATATCTAAACTTGCCAGCGTCATGATCGACTCGACTTACCTGAATAAAACCGAGTTTGTGAACCTTCACCGCAATTGGTCCAGCAATACGCTTGAAACGGCGACACAGCCCAGCGACTTTTTCAAAGCCCTTTGGCACTCCTTGCCGGGCGCCAGCAGCTTGGAAGACCTCTATCACGGCCAGTTCCTGAAGGCGGGTGTAGACCTTGCCATTGATGTTGCGATCACGCTTGCCACAGAAGGCGCCGGCAAGCTGTGGGGCCTGACAAAATCTGCCGCGTCCTGGGCGGCTGGCAAGGTGGCTGCGGGTTTTATCGAGAAGTTTGGTGCTAAAGAAGCCGAAAACATTGCGCTCAGGGACATCACTGCCACGAACGCTTCAAAATCATTCAACTCAATCAACCGATTACAGGGCATTCATCTGGGCGAACAGGCTGGCCAACTAGTCATCCCGGAGGCAACAGTCGCTGATCGCACGGTCATTCGTCCTGGCGAAGGACAGCGTGTCAAACTCACCACAATTGCCAAGGATGGTGAACGGTACGCCTACAACGCCAAGACAATGCAAGCAGAAGGGGCTGCTCTGGAATGGGTATTGCCCGAAGGCAGTGATCGCATCGGTAGAATACGACTGGGAGGGGCCATTGAAACCCTCACGCCAATTGATGGAGCGGTACAGACCTATGTAGACACTTACAAAGGAAACCCCCGGCTCAATATTTTTGGGCATGCTCCGGAACCAGATGTACTGGGCACTCCAATCCAAGTCGCCGGAGAAAACGGCACACGCTATTCCGCTGCCGAAATTAATCAAAAACTCCTTGAGCGAGGCGTTGATATTCGTCAGTTCGAAAATGTCCGCACCATCATTTGCTTTTCAGCAAGTGGAGGCGAACACTCTTTTGCTGCTGAGCTGAACGCTATAACGGGGGTCCCCGTCAAAGGCTTTGAAGGCCCGGTAATCTCGGCAACAACAGGCAGCGTAGATATTAGGCAACAGTACAACGCCATACGAAACAATTTCAGAACAAAGTTCCCACGAGAGAGTGAAGAAAATATTGAGTATCTAAGCAACATTCAACTGAATAATTTCTTTCGCACAAACAGCGCCGAAATCCACTTAGAAAAAAACGTAGGCGAGATGATTGAAGTTAATATAGGAACGCAAACAGCCCCTGTCTATTTGACGGTGCCCATCGACTACAGGCCGATCAAGTTCGCGGCCTCAAGCAAGGGCGTCACACCATAAGCCCTAAGCTCCGGCACTGCCGAGTCCTGCAGTGGTGCCGGGGCATCCAAAACCCACCAAGGGCCGTTTTTTCGGCGAGCGGACAATCACAGTGCAAAAAAGTATCAGTCCCAGTGTTCCCAAGGATTTGTCACCACCCCGTTTGAGGGCTGTAATCAACGCACACTCTTCCTGGCTCCTTGCGGGAAGACACAACAACAATAACTGTCCTTCTGTAGCCCCTGGGCGCAGAAATGGAGTGCGCGATGAAGTTCCCAGCAAAAGCACTGCTTGTCTCCACTTGCATGACTACCTGCATGACCCTCAGCGCCGTCAGCCTCGGCGCGCAAACCCTGACCATTGCCACCGTCAACAACAGCGACATGATCCGCATGCAAAAGCTCTCGAAAACCTTCGAGACCGCGCACCCGGAGATCAAGCTGAATTGGGTCGTGCTGGAAGAAAACGTGTTGCGCCAACGCCTGACCACCGACATCGCCACCCAAGGCGGGCAGTTCGATGTATTGACCATTGGCATGTACGAAGCTGCACTGTGGGGCGCCAAGGGTTGGCTGGAACCGATGAAAGACCTTCCGGCCTCCTACAACCTGGACGATGTGTTCCCTTCCGTGCGTGACGGGTTGTCCGTCAAGGGCTCGCTGTATGCCCTGCCGTTCTATGCCGAAAGTTCGATCACCTATTACCGCACCGACCTGTTCAAAAATGCCGGGCTGAGCATGCCTGAGCATCCGACCTGGACCCAGATCGGCGAATACGCGGCCAAACTCACCGACAAGAGCAAAGAGCAATACGGCCTGTGCCTGCGCGGCAAAGCCGGCTGGGGCGAGAACATGGCGCTGATCACCACGCTGGCCAACGGTTACGGCGCGCGCTGGTTCGATGAGAAGTGGCAGCCGGAATTCAATGGCCCTGAGTGGAAGGACGCGCTGACCTTCTACGTCGACAACATGAAAAAATCCGGCCCGCCGGGTGCTTCCAGCAACGGTTTCAACGAAAACCTGGCGCTGTTCAACAGCGGCAAGTGTGCAATCTGGGTCGACGCCAGCGTCGCCGGCTCGTTCGTGACCGACAAGACCCAAAGCAAAGTGGCCGATCATGTGGGCTTCACCTTTGCCCCGCACGAAAAAACCGACAAAGGCACCTCATGGCTGTACTCCTGGTCCTTGGCCATCCCGACCAGTTCCAAGGCCAAGGACGCCGCCAAGACCTTCACCACTTGGGCGACTTCCGAGGAATACAGCCAACTGGTGGCCAAGACCGACGGCATCGCCAACGTACCGCCAGGTACCCGCAAGTCGACCTACAGCGACGAGTACATGAAGGCCGCGCCGTTCGCCAAGGTGACCCTGGAGTCGCTGAAAGTCGCCGACCCGACCAAGCCGACCCTCAAGCCGGTGCCGTATATCGGTATCCAACTGGTGACCATTCCTGAGTTCCAGGCGATCGGTACCCAGGTCGGCAAGTTCTTCTCGGGCGCGTTGACCGGCCAGCAAACGGTCGATGCTGCACTGACCGCCGCGCAGACCACCACCGAGCGTGAAATGAAGCGGGCCGGTTACCCCAAGTAACCCAGGCCCACCACAGTCAAATGTGGGAGGGGGCTTGCCCCCGATGGCAGTGGATCAGCCAACTGATTCATCGACTGACACTCCGCCATCGGGGGCAAGCCCCCTCCCACACTGACCGCGCTTCGACTCTCGCTCTGTATGTACCTGACTGGTCTTGATCACCATGAATACACCCACCAAAAACCGCCTGGCCAACCCCGGCTGGTTTCTCGTCAGCCCCTCGGTGGCCTTGCTGCTGCTGTGGATGATCGTGCCGCTGGGCATGACCCTGTACTTTTCGCTGATCCGCTACAACCTGCTCTACCCTGGCGAAAACCAGTTCGTGGGGCTGGAAAACTTCACTTACTTCATCACCGACTCGGGCTTCCTGCCCGGCGCCACCAATACGTTGTTGCTGGTAGGCAGCGTGCTGCTGATCAGCGTGGTATTCGGCGTGCTGATCAGTGCCCTGCTGGAGGCCAGTGAGTTCCTGGGGCGTGGCATTGTCCGGGTGCTGCTGATTTCGCCGTTTTTCATCATGCCCACCGTCGGTGCGCTGATCTGGAAGAACCTGATTTTCCACCCGGTGTCGGGGATTCTCGCGGCCGTGTGGAAGTTCTTCGGCGCCGAGCCGGTGGACTGGCTGGCGCACTATCCGCTGCTGTCGATCATCATCATTGTGTCGTGGCAATGGCTGCCCTTCGCGATCCTGCTGCTGATGACCGCCATGCAGTCCCTCGACCAGGAACAAAAGGAAGCGGCGCGCCTGGACGGGGCCGGCGCCATCGCGATCTTCTGGCACCTGACCCTGCCCCACCTGGCCCGCCCGATAGCGGTGGTGGTGATGATCGAGACCATCTTCCTGCTTTCGGTATTCGCCGAAATCTTCACCACCACCAACGGTGGCCCCGGCTACGCCTCGACCAACCTCGCCTACCTGATCTACAACCAGGCGCTGGTGCAGTTCGACGTCGGCATGGCCTCGGCCGGCGGCTTGATTGCCGTGGTCATCGCCAATATCGCGGCGATCATCCTGGTGCGGATGATCGGCAAAAACCTGACTGACAAGCCTTGAGGGCCGCGCCATGACACTCCAACAATCCCGCCGCCTGCAAAGCCTGTTGCTCGGCACCCTGGCCTGGGCCATCGCGATCCTGATTTTCTTCCCGATCTTCTGGATGGTGCTGACCAGCTTCAAGACCGAAATCGACGCGTTCGCCACGCCGCCGCAGTTCATCTTCACGCCGACGCTGGAGAACTACCTGCACATCAACGAACGCAGCAACTACTTCGCCTACGCCTGGAACTCAGTGGTGATCTCATTCAGCGCCACGGCCCTGTGCCTGCTGATCTCGGTACCGGCCGCCTACTCCATGGCGTTCTATGAAACCCAGCGCACCAAAGGCACCCTGCTGTGGATGCTGTCGACCAAAATGCTGCCCCCGGTAGGCGTACTGATGCCGATCTACCTGCTGGCCAAGAGCTTTGGCCTGTTGGATACGCGCATCGCGCTGATCATCATCTACACCCTGATCAACCTGCCGATCGTGGTGTGGATGGTTTACACCTACTTCAAGGACATCCCGAAAGACATCCTCGAAGCCGCCCGCCTCGATGGCGCCACCCTGTGGCAGGAAATGGTGCGGGTGCTGCTGCCGATCGCCAAGGGCGGGCTGGCCTCCACCGTGCTGCTGTCGCTGATCCTGTGCTGGAACGAGGCGTTCTGGTCGTTGAACCTGACCTCGTCGAGTGCCGCGCCGCTGACCGCGCTGATTGCCTCCTACTCCAGCCCCGAAGGCTTGTTCTGGGCCAAATTGTCTGCCGTGTCGACCCTGGCCTGTGCGCCGATCCTGATCTTCGGCTGGATCAGCCAGAAACAGCTGGTGCGCGGCCTGTCCTTCGGCGCCGTGAAATAACGGTTTCCATAAAAATTAAAAGAGGAGGCCCATCCCATGGCCAACCTGAAAATCAAGAATCTGCAAAAAGGCTTCGAAGGCTTCTCCATCATCAAGGGCATCGACCTGGAAGTGCACGACAAGGAATTCGTGGTCTTCGTCGGCCCCTCGGGCTGCGGTAAATCGACCCTGCTGCGCCTGATCGCCGGCCTGGAAGAAGTCAGCGAAGGCACCATCGAACTCGATGGCCGCGACATCACCGAAGTCACCCCCGCCAAGCGCGACCTGGCGATGGTGTTCCAGACCTACGCGCTGTACCCGCACATGAGCGTGCGCAAGAACATGTCGTTTGCCCTGGATTTGGCCGGCGTCGACAAGAAGCTGGTGGAGAGCAAGGTCAACGAAGCGGCGCGCATCCTGGAGCTGGGCCCGTTGTTGGAGCGCAAGCCCAAGCAACTGTCCGGCGGCCAGCGCCAGCGCGTGGCGATTGGCCGGGCGATTGTGCGTAACCCGAAGATCTTCCTGTTCGACGAACCGCTGTCCAACCTCGACGCCGCGCTGCGCGTACAGATGCGCCTGGAACTGGCGCGCCTGCATAAAGAACTGCAAGCGACCATGATCTACGTGACCCACGACCAGGTCGAGGCCATGACCCTGGCCGACAAGGTCGTGGTGCTCAACAGTGGCCGCATCGAACAGGTCGGCTCGCCGCTGGAGCTCTACCACCAGCCGGCCAACCTGTTTGTGGCGGGCTTTCTCGGCACACCGAAGATGGGCTTTCTCAAGGGCAAGGTCACTCGCGTCGACGGCCAGGGCTGCGACGTGCAACTGGATGCCGGCACCCTGATCAGCCTGCCCCTGAGCGGCGCCAGCCTGAGCGTAGGCAGTGCGGTGACCCTGGGTATTCGTCCGGAGCACCTGGAAATCGCCACGCAAGGGCAGACCAGCCTGACCGTCACCGCCGATGTCGGGGAACGCCTGGGCAGTGACACCTTCTGCCACGTCAACACCACCAACGGCGAACCGCTGACCATGCGGATTCGCGGTGACATGGCCAGCCAATATGGCGAGACCCTGCACCTGCACCTCGACCCGGCGCACTGCCACCTGTTCGACACCGATGGCGTGGCCGTGGCCCGCCCACTGCGCGCTGCCGCCTGATTTCGCGAGTATTTCGTTATGAAGCTGAACAAACAGAACCTCAACCGGCTGGCGCCGCACGTGAAACTGCCGACCTACGACATTGCCAGCACCACCCAGGGCATCGCGCACATTGGCGTCGGCGGCTTCCACCGCGCGCACCAGGCGTATTACACCGATGCGCTGATGAACACCGGGGTTGGCCTGGACTGGAGCATCTGCGGTGTCGGCCTGCGCGCCGAGGACCGCAAGGCGCGCGACGACCTGGCCGGCCAGGACTACCTGTTCACCCTGTATGAACTGGGCGATACCGACGACACCGAAGTGCGTGTGATCGGTTCCCTCAGCGACATGCTGCTGGCCGAAGACGGTGCCCAGGCGCTGATCGACAAACTGGCCAGCCCAGCCATTCGTATCGTGTCGCTGACCATCACCGAGGGCGGCTACTGCATTGACGACAGCAACGGCGAGTTCATGGCCCACTTGCCGCAGATCCAGCACGACCTGGCCCACCCGACAGCGCCGAAAACCGTGTTCGGCTTTATCTGCGCCGCGCTGACCCAACGCCGTGCCAGCGGCACGCCAGCCTTCACGGTGATGTCCTGCGATAACCTGCCGCACAACGGCGCCGTGACGCGCAAGGCCCTGCTGGCGTTCGCCGCCCTGCACGACGCCGAACTGCATGACTGGATCAAGGCCAACGTAAGCTTCCCGAATGCCATGGTCGACCGCATCACGCCAATGACCAGCACCGCCCACCGCCTGCAACTGCACGACGAGCACGGCATCGACGATGCCTGGCCAGTGGTGTGCGAACCCTTTGTGCAGTGGGTGCTGGAAGACAAGTTCGTCAACGGCCGCCCGGCCTGGGAACAGGTCGGCGTCCAGTTCACCGACGACGTGACGCCCTATGAGGAAATGAAGATCGGCCTGCTCAATGGCAGCCACCTGGCCTTGACCTACCTGGGTTTTCTCAAAGGCTATCGGTTTGTGCACGAGACCATGAATGACCCGCTGTTCGTCGCGTATATGCGCACGTACATGGACCTCGACGTCACGCCGAACCTGGCGCCGGTGCCGGGGATCGACCTGACCGAGTACAAGCAGACCCTGGTGGATCGTTTCTCCAACCAGGCGATTGCCGATCAGCTGGAACGGGTGTGTTCGGACGGCTCGTCGAAATTTCCCAAGTTCACCGTGCCGACCATCAACCGCCTGATTGCCGATGGGCGCGAGACGGAGCGCGCGGCGCTGGTCGTCGCTGCCTGGGCCTTGTATTTGAAGGGCGTGGATGAGAATGGGGTGAGCTACAAGATCCCGGATCCGCGCGCGGAGTTCTGCCAAGGCCTGGTGAGTGACGAGGGGCTGATCAGTCAGCGGTTGCTGGGCGTGGAGGAGATTTTCGGCAAGGCTATTCCCAACTCGCCTGAATTTGTGGCAGCGTTCGAGCGGTGCTATGGGAGCCTGCGCGACCACGGCGTCACCGCTACCCTGAAGCACCTCCTGAAAAAACCGGTTTAAATGTGGGAGGGGGCTTGCCCCCGATGAGGGTGTGTCAGTCAAATATCCTTCACTGACCCACAGCCATCGGGGGCAAGCCCCCTCCCACACTGGACCGGGTTGCCAATCCAAAAAAATAACACTGCTGAGCAAACCATCATGACCCAGCAAAACCTGTTCCTCGGCATCGACTGCGGCACCCAAGGCACCAAGGCGATCGTCCTCGACGCCTCCAGCGGTAAGGTCCTGGGCCTGGGCGCCGCCGCACATACGCTGATCAGCGGCGCCAATGGCCGTCGCGAACAGCACACCCAGGAGTGGCTCGACGCCTTTACCGAGGCCACCCACCGCGCCCTGCAACAGGCCGGCGTGGACGGCCAGGACATCCTCGGCATCGGCGTGTCCGGCCAGCAGCACGGCCTGGTGCTGCTGGATGACAGCGGCCAGGTGCTGCGCCCGGCCAAGCTGTGGTGCGACACCGAAACCGCGCCGGAGAACCAGCGCCTGCTGGCCTACCTGGGCGGCGAGAGCGGCTCGCTGGAACGCCTGGGCGTGGCGATTGCGCCGGGCTACACCGTGTCGAAACTGCTGTGGACCCTTGAGCAGCACCCGCACATCTTCGCGCGCATCGCCCACGTCCTGCTGCCCCACGACTACCTCAACTACTGGCTCACCGGCCGCGCCGTCGCGGAATACGGCGACGCCTCGGGCACCGGTTACTTCAACGTGCGCACCCGTGAATGGGATGTGGCGTTGCTCAAGCACATCGACCCCAGCGGGCGCCTGGAAGCGGCCTTGCCGGAACTGATCGAAGCCGACCACACCATTGGCACGATCCTCCCCGCCATCGCCGAACGCCTGGGCATCAACCCCGAGGCCATCGTTTCGAGCGGCGGCGGCGACAACATGATGGGCGCCATCGGCACCGGCAATATCGCGCCCGGCGTGATCACCATGAGCCTGGGCTCCTCGGGCACCGTGTATGCCTTTGCCGACCAGCCCAATGTGAGCCCGCAGGCGTCGGTCGCAACCTTCTGCTCATCCAGCGGCGGCTGGTTGCCATTGATCTGCACCATGAACCTGACCAATGCCACCGGGGTGATTCGCGAACTGTTCGATCTCGACCTGACCACGTTCAACGTCCTGGTCGAACAGGCGCCCATCGGCGCCGACGGCGTCAGCATGCTGCCGTTCCTCAACGGCGAACGCGTGCCCGCCCTGCCCCATGCCACGGGCAGCCTGCACGGCCTGACCATGACCAACCTGACCCGCGCCAACCTGTGCCGCGCCGTCGTCGAGGGCACCACCTTCGGCCTGCGCTACGGCCTCGACCTGCTGCGTCAGACCGGCCTGCAAAGCCAAAGCATCCGCCTGATCGGCGGTGGTTCGAAAAGTCCGGTGTGGCGGCAGATGGTCGCCGATATCATGAACACCGAAGTCATCTGCACCGAACAAAGCGAAGCCGCCGCCCTGGGCGCGGCGATCCAGGCGGCGTGGAGCCAGTCCGGCGAATCCCTGGCCAGCCTGTGCGACAAATGCGTGAGTGTCGATCCGGCCAGCCGTACCCTGCCGGTGGCCGCCAGTGTCAGCGCCTACCAACAGGCTTACGAACGCTATCAACAGCATGTGGCAACCCTTTAAGAGCGAACGACTATGTATCTGGTATGCGGTGAGGCGCTGTTTGATTTTTTCAGTGAGGAGGATGCCAGCGGGCAGGCTTCCAGGGTCAATTACCAGGCGATTGCTGGCGGTTCGCCGTTCAACGTGGCGGTGGGTCTGCGCCGCCTGGGCATCGAGGCCGGGCTGTTTGGCGGGCTGTCCACCGACTTCCTCGGCCGGCGCTTATTGCAGGTGCTGAAAGAGGAAGGCGTAAGCGAACAGTTCCTGGTGGAATTCGCCGCGCCGACCACCCTGTCGATGGTCGCAGTGGGCGCCAATGGCTCACCGCAGTACAACTTCCGGGGTGAAGGCTGCGCGGACCGGCTGTTGGAAGTCGCGCATTTGCCGGTCCTCGGTGATGAGGTACGCGGCCTGCATATCGGCTCGTTCTCCCTGGTGGTACAGCCGATTGGCGACACCCTGCTGAGCCTGGTCAAGCGCGAAAGCGGCAAGCGCCTGATCAGCCTCGACCCGAATGTGCGGCTTAACCCGCAACCCGACATCCAGCTCTGGCGCGAACGCGTGGCGGAACTGGTCAAGTACGCCGACCTGATCAAGGTCAGCGATGAAGACCTGCACCTGCTCTACCCCGACCAATCGCCGGAAAGCGTGCTGCAAGGCTGGCTGCAACACCGTTGCCAGTTGGTGTTCCTGACCCGTGGCGGCGATGGCGCCAGCGTGTTCAGCCGCCAGCATGGCAACTGGTCTGCACCGGCGGTCAAGGTGGTGATGGCCGATACCGTGGGGGCTGGCGATACCTTCCAGGCCGCGCTGATTGCCTGGCTGACCGAACAACAATTGGATTCGGTCGAGGGCTTGCAACAGCTGACTCGCGTGCAGATCGACGCCATGCTCGGCTTCGCCATCCGCGCCGCAGCGTTGACCTGCGGCAAGACCGGGCCGGACCTGCCGTATCGCCACCAACTGGGCTGAACCGCGCATTCATGAAGGTTTTGTCAGCCAAGCAGAAATTAATCGATGGTTAATCCCGCAAGCCGAGGGTAACGGTGTATCCACTTGCGGAGAACCACCATGAAACTGCGTACCTTCATGCTCGGCGGCGCACTGGCGCTGGCAGCGGTGTCGGGTCTGGCCCAGGCCGACGATCAAGACGCCGCGGCCAAACCCGTGCCTTACCATTACGGCATGCCGATGAACATCGCCAAGGTCCTGGCCATGAACGAAGCCCCGACCGATGACTGCAAGGTCATCGACGCGGATATCAAGTTCGTGGACAAGGCGGGCAAAGTCGAAGATGTCAGCTATCGGAAACTGTCCGAAGCCTGCGACTTCCAGAATTGATGGGCGGGCATAAACAGCGTTGGGCCTGGCAATCACCAGGCCCAGCGTTCATGTCCAACTATCAGAAGTGACTGCGCCCAGCGGCTCTTTGCAGGACCGGTGCCTGTAACTGCTTCAGGTCTTCGCGTAATCCAGTAATCAGATTGCAAATTGCGCGACTGCTGTCGAGTTTGTCGGCGTTTATACCTTTGACCTCCAAGTCCACGCGGTCGCGGTCGCGGTCGTCATAGACCTTGATCGTCAACGAAGCATCTTCGGCTTTGATACATTCACACCGTTTAGGCAGGAAACTTCCTTCAATAATGCTGCGAAGTTCTAAATCTGAAAGCATGGCCAACCGCTCCTTTTATGAGACTGCCAACAATTGTTATGGGCCTGGCAAGCGTGTGCCTGCCACGTCTTGCCAACCCTGGCAGACGCTTACAACTTCCAAGCGTACTCGGCAAAATCCCATGCCGTTGTAACCTTTCCTCATAAGCAAGGCGCCATTTTGTATAACTTTGTTCAAACCCTGATAGCACCACTTAGATCATCGCCAAACAGCTTCGATTAAACGTTTAACCCTGGCCTTGGGGTTAAACAGCTCCCTGCGCGGCCACTCTTTCAGCAACATATCGCAAACTATCAAAGTTGATATTGGCGCCCGAGTTGATTGCCACCAGCGTCTGCCCACGCACGCCGTTTTGGCCGACATAGTGACGAATACCCGCCACGGCCAACGCGCCGGAGGGTTCGGTGATGGACCGGGTATCGTCATAGATCAACTTGATCGCACTGCACAGTTCATCGTTGCTGACAGTGATGACTTCATCCACCCAATCCCGGCAGATTTCATAGCCATATGCGCCGATCTGCGCCACGGCGGTGCCGTCGGCAAACCCGTCGACACTGGGCAGCACCACCCGCTCGCCCGCGCGCAGGGCGGCCAACAGGCAACTCGAACCTTCCGGCTCGACGCCGATGATGCGCACCTGTGGCCGCAGGTATTTGACGTATGCCGCGATCCCGGCGATCAGGCCACCGCCGCCCACCGGCACGAAGATCGCGTCCAACGCGCCCTGCTGCTGGCGCAGGATCTCCATGGCCACGGTGCCCTGGCCGGCAATGACGTCCGGGTCATCGAAGGGTGAGACAAAGGTGCAACCGGACGTCTCGGCCAGTTGCAGCGCATGGGCCAGGGCCAATGGAAAGCTCGCACCGTGCAGCACCGCTTCGCTGCCCCGGGAGCGCACACCCAGCACTTTCAATTCCGGCGTAGTGCACGGCATGACGATGCGTGCCTGGATCCCCAGCTCGCGCGCTGCCAGGGCGACACCCTGGGCGTGGTTGCCCGCCGAAGCGGTCACCACGCCGCGAGCCTTCTGCTCATCGCTCAGTTGCACCAACTTGTTGTAGGCGCCGCGAATCTTGAAGGAAAAGGTCGGCTGCAAGTCTTCCCGCTTGAGCAGCACCTGGTTGCCCAGCAATGCCGACAACGCCGGTGCGGCTTGCAGCGGCGTGCGCAGCGCCAGGTTATAGACCGGGGCGGCGAGGATCTTCTTCACATAGTGCTCAAGCAATCCCGTGTCGGCAGTGTGGGGCGCTGTGCAGGTGCTCATGGGTGTCTCCTGGCTTGCTTAAAGGGCCCTGGAGACGGAAAAACAAAACCCGCCTCTAGGGCGGGTTTGGGTACAGCCGTGCGCTATCCCGCCAAATGAGGAATGGCGGTAATAATGCTTGGCTGGCTGCGAAGGGTTTGAAATGTCATGTATCGAAATTACCCGGCGGGTACAGGGCAAGTCAATGGCCCAACACCATTTAGCGCGTGGGGGTTTACTCAGAATATACGAAACGTATACGCTTCATATATTCAATCAACACAGTGAACACCATGGGCATCGTCAAGATCACCGACCAATTGCACGAACAACTGCGCCTGGCCAGCGCCGCGATGGATCGTTCCATCAACGCCCAGGCCGAGTTCTGGATCAAGATCGGCCTGCTGGCCGAGCTCAACCCCAGCCTGCCGTACAACGAGCTGATCAACAAACTGTTGCTGGACAAGCCCGACCTGATCCGAGGCCGCAGCCAATGATCAAGACCCCTGCCCAACTGACCGTGATGCGCGAAGCCGGTCGCCTGCTGGCCCAGGTGTTCAGCATGCTCGATGGTTTTGTCATCGCCGGCCGTTCCACCCTGGAGCTGGACGCGGCGGTCGAAGCCTTCATCCGCAACGACTTGAAGGCCCGCCCGGCCAGCCTCGGACAATACGACTACCCCTTCTCCATCAACACCTCGATCAACGAAGTGGTGTGCCACGGCATGCCCAGTGCCAAGGACATCCTCAAGGACGGCGACATCATCAACATCGACATCACCCTGGAAAAAGGCGGCTTCATCGCCGACTCCAGCAAGATGTACATGATTGGCAACGTCCCCCCCAAGGCCCGGCGCCTGGTTGAGATGACCTTCGAAGCCATGTGGGCCGGCATCCGCCAAGTCAAGCCAGGCGCGCGCCTGGGCGATATCGGCCATGCGATCCAAAGCCACGCGCAAGCCAACGGCTACAGCGTGGTGCGTGAATACTGCGGCCACGGCATTGGCCGGCAGATGCATGAAGAGCCGCAGGTCCTGCACTTCGGCCGCCCCGGCACCGGGCTGGAACTGCGAGAAGGCATGGTGTTTACCATCGAGCCGATGCTCAACCAGGGCAGCGCCAAAGTGCGCAGCCTGAAAGACGGCTGGACGGTAGTGACCAAGGACAACAGCCTGTCGGCGCAGTGGGAACATACCGTCGCCGTGACACGGGACGGGTTCGAGGTGCTGACCCTGCAAAAAACCGACTGACCCATAAGCTGTGGGGCGGCCTGGACAGCGTGTGTCAGCCAATACTCAGTGCCCACATTCAAACCAACAGCCCTTCAGCCCACTCGACCGCACGCAAAAAAAAACGGCCCACCGAGCAATCGGTGGGCCGTTTTCGTCAACCAACCCGCGCGTTACGCCAGGCTCTTGCTGACCACCTCAAACACATCACTGGACAATTCACCCGAACCACGAATACGTTCCAGCTCCGCCTTCATCAGCGCCTGCCGCGCGCTGTCGTATTTACGCCAGCGAGTCAACGGCGCCAACTGGCGCGAAGCGATTTGTGGGTTGAACGCATTCAGCTGGATCACCAGGTCCGCCAGGAAGCGATAGCCCGAACCATCCGCCGCATGGAAGTTGATCAGGTTCTGCCCGGCAAACGCGCCAATCAGTGCACGCACCTTGTTCGGGTTCTTGATCGTGAACGCCGGGTGCTCCATCAACGCCTTGACCCGCGCCAACCCGCCGGGCAAGACGCTGGCGGCCTGCACACTGAACCATTGGTCCATGACCAGCGGGTTGTCCTTGAAGTTTTCAGCGAATACCGCCAACGCCTTGGTTTTTTCTGCCTCGAATGGCGAATTCACCAGCACCGCCAGCGCGGTCAAGCGTTCGGTCATGTTGTCGCTGGTATCAAACTGGTCCAGCGTCGCCGCCAGCACTTCGGGCTTGCCGCTGAGCATCAGGTACGACAGCGCGATGTTCTGCAAGGCGCGACGGGCAAAATGCTCGGCCGCGGCCACGTACGGGGTTTGCTTGGACAGCTCACGGTTGGCCTGGTAACGCAGCCACAGCCCTTCGAACAGTTGGTCGGCCAGTTGCTTGCGGGCAAACTCGCGGGCGGCGTGGATGGCGTCGACATCGGCCACTTCACTGATTTCGGTCAAGTAGGCTTCACCCGGCAGCGAGAGCATCTCCGCGACCATCGCCTGGTCCAGGCTGTCATCGCTCAACACGCTGCGCAGTGCATCGATCAGGCGTTGATCCAGCTTCAGCGGTTGCCCGGCCTGATGTTGGCCGATCAGTTCCTGCAACACCTGCACCGACAGTTGCTGGCCGGCATCCCAGCGGTTGAAGCCGTCGCTGTCATGCTGCATCAGGAACATCAGTTGATCGCGGGTGTACGGGAAGCTCAGTTTCACCGGCGCCGAGAAGCCACGCAACAACGACGGCAACGGCTGTTCGGCGATATCGACGAAGGTGAAGGTCTGCTCGGCTTCGGTCACCGAAATCACACGCGAAGTACCGCCCGCCGCCGCCTCACCGGCCAGGCGCAACGCGATACCGGCGCCCTGCCCGTCCAGCAGGCCCAATTCCACGGGAATCACAAACGGCAGTTTTTCCACCTTGTCTGGGGTGGCCGGGCAGCTCTGACGGAAGGTCAGGCTGTAGGTTTTTGCCGCGGCGTCGTAAGACTCGCTGACCGCCAGGCGTGGCGTGCCGGCCTGGCTGTACCAGCGTTTGAACTGGCTGAGGTCGGCACCGTTGGCGTCTTCCATGGCCTTGACGAAATCGTCGCAGGTCACGGCCTGGCCGTCATGGCGTTCGAAATACAGGTCGCTGCCTTTACGGAAGCCTTCAGCGCCGAGCAAGGTATGGATCATGCCGACCACTTCCGAGCCTTTTTCGTACACGGTCAAGGTGTAGAAGTTGGAGATCTCGATAAAGCTGTCCGGGCGCACGGCATGGGCCATGGGGCCGGCGTCTTCCGCGAACTGGTGGGTACGCAGGTAAGCCACGTCCTGGATGCGCTTGACCGTGGCCGAGTTCATGTCGGCGGAAAAGCACGAATCACGGAATACGGTAAAGCCTTCTTTCAGCGACAGCTGGAACCAGTCGCGACAGGTCACGCGGTTGCCCGACCAGTTGTGGAAATATTCGTGGGCGACGATTGCCTCGACCCGCTGGTGCGCGGCGTCGGTGGCGGTTTCGGCGCGCGCCAGCACCGCGCTGGAGTTGAAGATATTGAGGCCCTTGTTCTCCATGGCGCCCATGTTGAAGTCGTTGACCGCCACGATCATGAAAATGTCGAGGTCGTACTCACGGCCGTAGGTTTCTTCATCCCAGCGCATGGACTTTTTCAGGCTGGTCATGGCGTGCTGGCACTTGTCGATATTTTCCGGCTCGACGTAGATACGCAGCGCCACGGTGCGGTCAGTCAGGGTGGTGAAGGTGTCTTCGACACACCATAGGTCACCGGCTACCAGCGCGAACAGGTAGGCCGGCTTCTTGAACGGGTCTTCCCAGGTCGCCCAGTGGCGGCCATCCTCGCCGGGGCCGCTGGCGATAGGGTTACCGTTGGACAGCAGGATCGGATAGCGATGTTGCTCGGCGATCACCGTGGTGGTGAAGGTGCTCATCACGTCCGGGCGGTCGAGGTAGTAGGTGATCTTGCGGAACCCTTCGGCCTCGCACTGGGTGCAGAACATGCTGCCGGATTTGTACAGGCCTTCCAGCGCGGTGTTGGTTTCCGGGTGTATGCGCACGCTGGTGTCGACCGTGAACGTCTCGGCGGTCGGCTGCAGGGTCAGGTGGCTATCGGTCAGTTGGTAGTCGGCCGCGGTCAGTTCACGGTCGCCCAGATTCACGCTCAGCAGCTCCAACTGCTGGCCATCGAGTACCAGCGGCGGCAAGCCGGCACCGCGCTCGGGGTTACGGCGCATCACCAGTTGCGCGTGGACTAGGCTGTGGTCCTCGAACAACTCGAAGGTCAGGTGCGTCTCTTCGATCAGGTAATCCGGCGCCTGATAGTCCTTCAGGTAAATCATCTTCGGTTGTTCGGTGCGCATGAGGGGATCCTTTTACTGATGCACGGCGAGCTGGTAGGCCGTGTACTTACGAATATTAATGACGCCGGTGTCGAAGATCAGGTACTGGCCCTTGATCCCCAGCAGCGTACCTTCGGCAATCGGGTTCTTGTCCAGGTTGAAGCTGACGATCTTGGTCGGATACTGCTCGATCGGGTAGCGAATTTCGATCGGTTCGATGTCGGCAATGGTCTGGATGGCGTGCAGACCAAAGCGTTCCTGCAAACCCAGCAGGCCTTCGGCGCAGGACGCAAACAGCTCGTCGCGCACCTGCTTGAGGTCGACCGATTGCGCATCGCCCTTGAGCAACGCGCGCCAGTTGGTCTTGTCGGCCACCTGGCTGCGGAACAGGTCCTCGACGAAACCGGACTGCTGGCGTGTTGCAACCCGCATGATCGGCAGCGCCTGGCTGGCGCCCTGGTCGAGCCAACGGGTGGGCAGTTGGGTGGCGCGGGTGATGCCGACCTTGATCCCCGACGAGTTGGCCAGGTACACCACATGGTCGGTCATGCAGAACTGTTCGCCCCAGCTGGGATCACGGCAGGTGCCGGCGTCGTAATGGCAACGCTCGGGGCTCATGATGCACAGGTCGCACTGGGCCAGCTTGGTCATGCACGGGTAGCAATAGCCCTGGCTGAAGCTGGTCTTGGTCTTGCGGCCGCAATGGCTGCAATGGATGGCGCCGAGATACTCCAGGCGTACATGGGTGCCGATCAAGGGGTTGACCGGCACCTCGGTATCGCCTAGCCGAAACGCGTACTGAACGGTCGGCTCACCGAGTTGCGCCGACATTTTGCTGACTGCACCGCGACCGATTTCAATCAATGGATCGCATCCGACTTGAACAGGATGTTCGGCACGGTGGTCGACTTCGACTGGCATTCCTGCGGGCCCATGTAGCCGGTGCGCTGGTCTTCGGGCAGGTTCTGGATTTCCCAGGCGATCACCGCTTGCAGGGACAGTTCACGCTGTTCTGCAGTGAGCTTGCGGCCATCGGACCATTTACCGATTTCCACGGCGAGCTTGAGGCTCTCGTAGATATCCGGGGTGATGTTTTCGATCATTTCAGCAAAAGAGGACATGAAGCTCTTCCTTATCAAATAGAAGATTTGCGACGGCTGTACAAGCCGCCCAGCAAACCCGTCAGGCAACCGATAACCAGGCCGCCAACATGGGCAGCATTGGCGATTTCACCGAAACCGATCATCGAGACCAGCCCCGACAGGCACAGAACCAGCCACACCAGCATCATCACCAGCACCCCACGGGGCAAGCGATAAGCCGGGTTGGGCGACAGCAATTGAAAGATCCAGCAATGCCCGAGCAGGCCATACAACACGCCGGACAACCCACCAAACAGGCCAGGGCCGCCATAGGCGTATTGCGCGTAGTTGGAGACCAGGCTGAACAACAGGGTCAGGCCCAGCAGGTTGATGCCGCCCTGGCGCACTTCGATGCGCCGCCCCAGTTCCCAGTACCACATGCCGTTCATGGCCAGGTGCAGGATGCCGAAGTGGATCAGCATTGGCGTGATCAACCGCCACCACTGGCCGGAAGCCAATGAATCGGCCAATGGCGTGAACTGGATGTACTCGCCCGTCACCCGGAAGGGCAGGAACGTCAGCCAGCTCATGGCTTGCAGGTTTTCACCGAGCAAGGTCACCGCGCCGACAATGATGCTTGCCAGCAGCACCAAGGCGGTGACCGGGCTATGCCGCAATTGCTGGACAAAGCCTGGACGCGAAACGGGCGCCTGCTCAGGAATATCCAATTGCTGGTCCGGGTCGCCCGCTGGAAAGCGTTCGTAGAGCACGCGCACGTCGTCGCTGATGGTCTCGGGCACCCACAACACCTGCTCGCCGGCTTCTTCGCTGACGCGATGGGGCACCTGCATGCGTTGCAGCAGTTTGACGAAACCGCCCAGGTCGACGCTCAGGGGCAAGCGCAATACGGGCACGGCACTCATACAATCACCTCGGGTCGCTCAACGTCCACCCATACGAATTTACCTGGATCCAGGCGGGTTTCCTGGTCCAGGCGGTAGGCCACCAGCTTGCCGTACAGCACCGCGCTGTAGTCCAGGCAAGCCAGGTTCGGGCGGATCGGCGCCGGTTTGCCGCTGCGCCAGTAATGGCCGACGAACAGCAAGGGTTCGTCGACGCCGTAGCGCAGCAGGGAATTCTTTTGGCTGGACGATAACGGTGTGCGTGCCACCGGCTCTGGCAAGGCATCGGGTTGGAACACGATGTCGCCGTAGGTCTTAGGGTCGTCCTCCCAGAATTTGGTGCGGAAGAACGAACGTGTCAGCCCGTCGCCGCCGGTCAGGGTCAAGCCGTCCGGCAGGCGCATGTCGGTACCGCGCAGCAGGCGGTCGAACGCGTTGCAGGCAAAACTGCCCGGCACGGCCGCGGCCTGCAGGAAGTGCTGGTCGATGCAGCCGTCGGGGAAGGTCGCGCGCAGCGGCTGGATAAACCCGTCGTCCCAGCACGCATGCACCACGCGGAAACGCCCGGCGTCGACAAACAGCGGCATGTCATAGAACCAGCCGAGGAAGTCATGCCAGTCGGCGGGGTGATGCTCGAATTGGGTCAGGGTCTCGTGGATCAACCGCTCGTGCCGGGGGTTGTGCTCGCGCACGAACTGCTTGCCACTGCCGGGTGGCGCCGGCGTGGTCCAGCCCAGCGCATTGAATTCGTGGTTGCCCATGATGCACAACGCCTGGCCGGCCTCGGTCATGTCGTGGACGATATGCAACGCCTCGCGAATGCGTGGGCCGCGGTCGATGATATCGCCGAGGAACACTGCCATACGCGACGGATGGCGCCAGGTGCCAGCCTGTTTGTGGTAGCCCAACAGGTCGAGCAAGTGCTCAAGGGTATGAGCGCAACCGTGCACGTCACCAATCAGGTCGTAGCTACGCGCGGGATCGAGCATCAGTCGCCTCCACCCCCCAAGCGGCTGCCCCAGCCCAACTTGGTACGGCACACTTCATAGTAGTTGTGGTCCAGCGGGTGGATCAGCCGCAGCTTTTGCGCCTTTTTGCTCACGGTGATGGTGTCACCGGGGGCGCAGGTGAAATGGTTCTGCCCGTCACAGGAGACTTGCGGGTAAATCTGCATGTCTTTGGAAACCACGATTTTCAGCTCACTGTTGCCGTCGACCACAATCGGCCTGCTGGACAACATATGGGGGTACATCGGCACGATCACAATGGCGTCGAGCTTGGGATGCATGATCGGGCCGCCCGCCGACAGTGCATAGGCGGTAGAACCGGTGGGCGTGGCGACGATCAGGCCGTCGGCCTTCTGGCTGCAGACGAACTGGCCGTCGATATACAGCTCGAACTCGATCATCCGCGTGGACTTGCCGGGGTGCAGCACCACATCATTGAGGGCATCGCCCTGGCCGATGGCTTCGCCGTGGCGGCGCACTTCGGCTTGCAGCAGGAAGCGGTTTTCCACCAGGTAATGGCCATCGAGCACCTTGGCCACTTCCACTTCCAGCTCATCGGGGCGGATATCGGTCAGGAAACCCAGGCTGCCACGGTTGATCCCCAGCACCGGCACGTTATGCCGCGCCAACGCCCGGGCGGCACCGAGCAAGCTGCCGTCGCCGCCGACCACGATGACCATGTCGCACACTTCGCCAAGCATCTTGCGCGACGAGGTCTGCAGGCCGTGGCCGGGGAGGATTTCAGCGATGGTGTCTTCGAGGATCACATGCAGGTGGCGTTCCAGCAGGAATTTTTTCAGCCGGCGGACGGTGTCCAACACCTGGGTACTGCCCAGGCGACCGATAATGCCGATATTGCGAAATTGCTCCATGGGGCTCCTGCGGGCTTGGGGTGTGGCAAAAAAGAACGATTATGGGCGAAAGGCTGCTTCAGGCAAAATCCTTTGTCGCCGTGAAACCTTGATGACAACGCTTCTCAGCCACCTGACCCAGCGTAAAAGGCTATGCTCGGACCATGACTCTGTTCCCCGACTTGCACAACCTGCCCCGCCAGCTGCGCCACCCCGAGGTGCGCGACCTGGCATGGGTGATGCTCGCCCCGCCGATGCTCGCGCAAACGCCTTGGCCGCAACGCCATCCGCTGGCGGGCAGTGACTGGGTGCAGGCGCCCGACCGCCTCGAACAGTGGCTGCGGCAATTGGACCAGGACAGCAGCGCCTTGCAGCATTGGTTGAACCTGTCACGCACCCGGCGCCTGGGCTTGTACTACGAGCGTCTGTGGCAGTTCGCCGTGCAGCATGCGCCGGGCGTGGAACTGCTCGCCGCCAACCTGCCGATCCGCCGCGCCGGGCATACCCTGGGCGAACTGGACATGCTGCTGCGCGACCGCGAAGGCGTGCACCACTTGGAACTGGCGATCAAGCTCTACCTCGGCCCGCAGGACGGCGATGGCCTGGACACCGCGCAATGGTTGGGCCCAGGCTGTCATGATCGGCTGGACCGCAAGCTGGCGCACCTGGCCCAGCATCAATTGCCGATCTCGGCACGGCCGGAAAGCCGCCAAGCCTTGGCGGCGCTGGATATCCAGCAGTTCGATGCGCATTTATGGCTCGGCGGCTACCTGCTGTATCCCTGGCCGGGCCAGGCCGAACCGCCCCGCGGCGCCCACCCCCAGCATCTGCGTGGGCGTTGGCTGCACCAGCGCGATTGGCGCGACTTTATCAGCACCCGCCCACCCGGCCGCTGGCAACCCCTGCCCCGGCACGCGTGGCTGGCGCCGGCGCATTACCCTGGGAGTGAGGTATGGAGCGAGGAACAGATGCAGGGATGGCTGACGGAACTCAACCCGATGGCACCGGCGCAGTTGCTGGTACGGCTGGTGCAGAGCGGAGAGGATTGGGAGGAAGCCGAGCGCTTGTTTCTGGTGGCGGATCTTTGGCCGAATGTGCCGGGGGCTGGCGGATAGATTGGGGGGTGTCTGTGAGAGCCTCATCGGGGGCAAGCCCCCCTCCCACACTGACCGCATTCCAAATGCCTGTACTCGGTCAAATGTGGGAGGGGGCTTGCCCCCGATAGCGGCGACCCAGGCACTACAACCTATCGATATGCCGATACTCCAACTGCAACCCCACCGCCAACTCCTGGGCGCGCCCCAACCTGATCGGCCCGCGCTCGATATCCACCAGCAACCCCGCACACGCCAATAACGGCAACCCAGCAATGTCCTTGAGTCGCCCATCCGTGATCACCAGCACACGCTGCTGCTCAGTCGGATAACGCTTGCGCCGCGCCATCAGCCAATGCCCGGCCTCGGTCAACGCCGCCAGCAACGGCGTCCCCCCGCCTGCCCCCAATTGCTCCAACCAACCTGCCAGGCTTTTCGCCGCCTTGAGCCCCTGCACCTGCCATTTGGGCGACTGCCCGCTGGCCGTCAGCAATGCCATGCGTGCGCGCTGTCGATAAGCGTCATCAAACAGTTGCGCCAGCACGCCCTTGGCATCGGTCAACGCGCGGTGCCGCCGAGTGGAGGCCGATGCATCGACGATCACCAGCCACAACTCATGGGCCGAACGGCTGCGCAGGTGAAACAGCAGGTCGTCACGGCACTGCGGACGACCACCGAGCAAGGTGCCCGGCCAGTTGATTGTGCCCTGCCTGGCACTGCGCGCCTTGCCGTGCCGGCCTTTCTCCAGTCGCCCCGCCTTGGGTCGCGCATCCGCCCCCGTGCCAGGTCGAGGGCGGATGCCTAGAGCTTTTTTGGCCAGGTGGGTACTTCTCGGCGAGCGCCTGTGGGCAGGGCCGGTGCAGGCATGTCGCCCCATTGACCTTGGCCGGGTGCGGTGTCCGTGCGGCTTGCTGACGGACCTTCATGGGGTGGGCTGGCCGGTGCGGATGGCCCCTGGCGACGATGGCGCAAGGCAAATTCGGCCACGGCGTCGATATCTTCCTCGGCGATGGCGGAGGCCCCACGCCACGCCGCATGGGCCCGTGCGCCACGCAGCCACACCAGGTCGGCGCGCAGGCCATCGACCCCGGCGGCAAAACAGCGCTCGGTAATCTGCGCCAACGCCTGGTCATCCAGTGGGATACTGTCGAGCCGCGCCCGCGCCTGGGTGCAACGCTCGCGCAAGGCTGCCTGCGGTTCAGCCCACTGTGCGCAGAACGCAGCGGGGTCGCTGTCGAAATCCAGGCGACGGCGGATGATCTGCCCGCGCTCGGCCGGCAAGGTGTGCCCGCTCAACGCCACGTTGAAACCGAAGCGGTCGAGCAACTGCGGACGCAGCTCGCCCTCCTCCGGGTTCATGGTGCCGATCAGTACAAAGCGCGCCGAATGCCGGTGGGAAATACCATCGCGTTCGATCAGGTTGGTGCCGCTGGCCGCCACATCCAGCAGCAGGTCGACCAGATGATCAGCCAACAAGTTGACTTCATCGACATACAACACACCGCCATCGGCCTTGGCCAGCACGCCAGGGGAAAACTGCGCGCGACCTTCGCCCAGTGCGGCGTCCAGGTCCAGGGTGCCCACCAACCGTTCTTCGGTGGCGCCCAGGGGCAAGGTGACAAACTGACCGCTGGCCAACAGGTCTGCCAGGCCACGGGCCAGGGTGGACTTGGCCATGCCACGCGGGCCTTCGATCAGCACGCCGCCGATCCTGGGGTCGATGGCGGTCAGGCACAGCGCCAGTTTCAGGTTTTCGGCGCCGACCACGGCGGACAGCGGGAAATGGGGAATATCAGTCATCCGGGCTCTCTATTAATTCTGCTGTGCAGGCACCTTGTGGCGAGCGGGCTTGCCACAACAAGCCCGATTGCCACAACAGCCTGGCTTGCCACAGCAAGGGCATCTCGTGTTCTAACTGTCTTCTTCTATATCCAGCAACAGGTTTTCCAGGGCTTCACGGTACGCCCCCGGCGCCTGCCACATGCCCCGCTGCTGGGCTTCGAGCATGCGCTCGGTCATGTCGCGCAGGGCATCCGGGTTGTGCTGCTGCACAAACGCCCGGGTATCGGGGTCGAGCAGGTAGGCGTCGGCGAGCAAGGCGTATTGGTGATCGTCGATCAACGCGGTGGTGGCGTCGAAGGCAAACAGGTTGTCCACGGTCGCCGCCATCTCGAACGCACCTTTATAGCCGTGGCGCTTCACGCCTTCGATCCACTTGGGGTTGGCGGCGCGGGAACGGATCACCCGGTTCAGCTCTTCCTTCAAGGTACGCACCCTGGGCAAATCCGGCTGGCTGTGGTCGCCATGGTAGCTGGCGGCCTTGTCGCCACTCAGGGTTTCCACGGCGGCAAGCATGCCACCCTGGAACTGGTAGTAGTCATTTGAATCGAGCAGGTCATGCTCGCGGTTGTCCTGGTTCTGCAACACCGCCTGCACCTGGCTCAGTCGCTGGGCGAACTGCTCGCGGGCGGCGGTGCCTTCATCGCCAGCGCCGTAAGCATAGCCGCCCCAGTTCAGGTAGACCTCGGCCAGGTCCTCGCGGCTTTGCCACAGGCGGCCGTCGATCGCACCCTGCACGCCTGCGCCATAGGCACCGGGCTTGGCGCCAAAGATGCGCCAGCCAGCCTGCTTCGCCGCCGCCTCTTCGTCCAGGCCCGACTCAAGCAACGCCGCACGCTCGCTGCGCACCTTGGCCGCCAGCGGGTTCATGTCGTCCGGTTCATCCAGCGCCGCCACCGCCTGCACTGCGGCGTCGAACAGGCGGATCAGGTTAGCGAAGGCATCGCGAAAGAACCCGGAAACCCGCAGCGTGACGTCGACGCGCGGGCGATCCAGCAGGCTGATCGGCAGGATTTCAAAATCATCCACGCGCTGGCTGCCCGTGGCCCACACCGGGCGCACGCCCATCAGCGCCATGGCCTGGGCGATATCGTCGCCGCCGGTACGCATGGTGGCGGTGCCCCACACCGACAGGCCAAGCTGGCGCAGGTGGTCGCCATGGTCCTGCAAATGCCGCTCGAGAATCAGGTTGGCCGATTGAAAACCGATGCGCCAGGCTGTGGTGGTCGGCAGGTTACGCACGTCCACGGTAAAAAAGTTACGCCCGGTGGGCAGCACGTCCAGGCGCCCCCGGCTCGGCGCGCCACTAGGCCCGGCGGGCACAAAGCGACCACTCAAGGCATCCAGCAGGCCACGCATTTCGGCGGGGCCACAAGCATCCAGGCGCGGCGCCACGACGATGCGCAGGCTTTCGATGACCGCTTTCACAGCCTCCCAACCCGGTTCTTCCAACTGTTCGAGCGGGCCTTCCAGCGCCTGCTCGATCAAGCGCGCTGCGTAGCGCTCCAGGCGCTCGCGGGTGTCGCCGGCGGTACGCCATGACTGTGGATCGATCGTTTGCAGGACCTGGGGCCGGCGACCGGTCCACGGCTCGGCCAAGGCGCAGTCCAGCGGATCGAAACCCAGCTCGAACGCCTTGGCCAATACGCGCAGCAAACTCGATTGCGGGCCACGCCCGTCGCCACGCGGGATGCGCAGCAACGCCAATAAGGTATCGATACGCAAGCGGCCTGCGGGCGACTCGCCAAACACATGCAGGCCATCGCGTATCTGCGATTCCTTCAAGTCACACAGGTAGGTATCCAGGCGCGGCAACCAGATCGCCGCGTCGGCGTCGCTGTCCAGTTCCAGTTCCTGGTCGATGCGGGTTTCGCGCACCAGCTTGAGGATGTCTTTTTGCAGCTCACGGGCGCGGCGCGGGTCGAGCAATTGCGCCTCGTAGTATTCGTCGGCCAACAGCTCTAGGTCGCGCAACGGCCCATAGGTTTCGGCACGGGTCAGCGGCGGCATCAGGTGATCGATGATCACCGCCTGGGTGCGGCGCTTGGCTTGGGCGCCCTCGCCCGGGTCGTTGACGATAAACGGGTAGATATTCGGCAGCGGGCCCAGCAACGCGTCGGGCCAGCAGTTTTCCGACAGCCCCACGCCCTTGCCCGGCAGCCATTCCAGGTTGCCGTGCTTGCCGACATGGATCACGCCGTGGGCGCCGTAGGTGTGGCGCAACCAGAAGTAAAACGCCAGGTAAGCATGCGGCGGTACCAGGTCCGGGTCGTGATACACCGCGCTGGCGTCCACCTGGTAGCCGCGTGCGGGCTGGATACCGACGAACGTCTGGCCCAGGCGCAGGCCGGCAATCATCAGGCGGCCGTCGCGACACATCGGGTCGTTGTCGGGCGAGCCCCAGCGCGCCAGTACCGCTTGGCGGTTGGCCTCGGGCAAGCGGCTGAACATCACCGCGTAGTCGTCCAGCCCCAGGCTTTGGTGGCAGGGGCGCAGGTCGAGGCTGTCCAGGTCGTTGGTGACACCGCCGAGCAGTTCATGGATCAGCGCCGTGCCGCTGTCGGGAAGCGTCTCCGGCACCGGGTAACCTTCGCTGTGCAGGGCGCGCAGGATATTCAGCGCGGCGGCCGGGGTATCCAGGCCCACGCCGTTGCCGATGCGGCCATCACGGGTCGGGTAGTTGGCCAGGATCAGCGCGATACGCTTATCCCCATTCGGCACCCGCGCCAGTTCGACCCAACGTCGCGCCAGTTCGGCAACAAAGTCCATACGCTCGGGCGCGGCGCGGTAGCACACCACGTCCGACTGGCTGCGCTCACTGCGCCAGGCCAGGTCCTTGAAGCTGATCGGCCGGCTGATAATCCGCCCGTCCAGCTCCGGCAAGGCAATGTGCATCGCCAGGTCGCGCGGGCCGAGGCCTTGTTCGCTGGCTTGCCAGCCGGGTTGGTTGTCCTGGGCGCAGATCGCCTGGATCACCGGGATATTGCGGCGAAACGGGCGTAGATGGGGGGCTTCGGGGCTGGATTGGGCAAAGCCGGTGGTGTTCAGAATCACCGCCGCATTGACTTCATCCAGCCAATCCTCGACCACCGCCAGGCAGCCGGGCTCTTTCAAACTGGCCACCGCCACCGGCAACGGGTTAAGGCCCGCTGCCTGCAAACGCTGGCAGAACACATCGATAAAGCCGGTATTGGCCGCCTGCAAATGAGAGCGATAGAACAGCACCGCCGCCACCGGAAACTCCGGGTGCCACTCCATTTGCCAGTCATTGAGGCGGGCATTGGCCTGATGCGGGTGATAAATCGCAGTGCGCGGCAGAGTGTGTGGCTCGGCCCAGGCGTAGTCACGCTGCAGATAAGCGCTGGCCAGGCAGCGATAAAAATCCAGGGCATTGCCCAGGCCACCCTGGCGCAGGTACTGCCACAAGCGGTCGCGGGCCTCAGCGGCCACGGTGCTGAGGCCGCTGAGTTCCGGGTCAGGGCGGTCATCACCGGGCACCAGGATCAACGTGACGCCGCGCTCGGCCAGCGCCACCAGGCGCTCGATACCGTAGCGCCAATACCCGATGCCACCATGCAGCGAAATCAGGATGACCTTGGCATGGCGCAGCACTTCATCGACATACAGATCGACCGAGGCGTGGTTCTGCACCTGCATGGGGTTGGCCAGGCGCAGGCTCGGGTAGTCCTCGGGCAACTGCTGGGCGGCTTCGGCCAGCAGCGCCAGGCTGGAATCGCCGCTGCACAGAATCACCAGCTCGGCGGGGGTTTGCCCCAGGTCGGCGATATTGTCGTCCGCGACGAAGCCGCCGGGTTGAGTCCTGAGCAGGTGCATGGGTTAAACGTTGAGCGCTGCGCGCAATTGCGCTTCGAGGCCGGCCGCGTCCAGCGCCTGGCCGATCAGCACCAGGCGCGTGATGCGTGCCTCGTCGGCCCCCCAGGCGCGGTCGAAGTGCTTGTCGAAACGCGTGCCCACGCCCTGGATCAGCAGGCGCATCGGCTTGTTCGGAATCGCCGCGAAGCCTTTGACACGCAGGATGCCGTGCTGCACCACCAACTGGGTCAGCGCGTCGAGCAGCAGCGCCTCATCGGCCTGAGGCAGGTCGATGGAGATGGAGTCGAACGCGTCGTGATCGTGGTCATGGTCGTCTTCACCGTCGTGGTGATGATCGTGATGGCTGTGGCGGCCGTCGATATGCTCTTCGGAGCCGGCGCCCAGGCCGATCAGCACGTCCAGGGGCAGGCGACCGCTGCTGGCTTCGACGATCTTCACCGCGGGTGGCAGCTCTTCGGCCACTTCCAGGCGCACGCGGGCCAGGTCCTCGGGGTTGATCATGTCGCACTTGTTGAGGATCACCAGGTCGGCGCTGGCCAACTGGTCGGCGAACAGTTCATGCAACGGGGATTCGTGGTCCAGGTTCGGATCAAGCTTGCGCTGGGCATCGACCTGGTCCGGGAAGGCGGCGAAGGTGCCGGCGGCCACCGCCGGGCTGTCGACCACGGTGATCACCGCGTCGACGGTGCAGGCGCTGCGGATTTCCGGCCACTGGAAGGCTTGCACCAGGGGCTTGGGCAAGGCCAGGCCCGAGGTTTCGATGAGGATATGGTCGAGGTCGCCGCGACGGGCCACCAGTTCGCGCATCACCGGAAAGAACTCTTCCTGGACGGTGCAGCACAGGCAGCCGTTCGCCAGTTCATACACGCGGCCGTTGGCTTCTTCCTCGGTGCAACCGATCGAGCATTGCTTGAGGATCTCACCGTCAATGCCCAACTCGCCGAATTCGTTGACGATCACCGCAATGCGACGGCCCTGGGCGTTGTCGAGCATGTGGCGCAGCAAGGTGGTTTTGCCCGAGCCGAGAAAGCCGGTAACGATAGTGACGGGAAGTTTGGCCAGTGTTTTCATCGGATGCCCTTGGGGGCGGGCATACGGGACGATAGGCCCTGCGTGGCGCGCAGCAGCAGATTTCGTCACCGGATCACCCCGCCCGGTTGAATTGGAAAATCGGTTGCGAGGCAGGTCTCCTGGCTTGGGGCTTGCGGATCTTGCGACCGGCGCTGGCTGCGCCTTCCCGCCGTAATGGCAGTGGCGTGGCAGTCAGATAAACCCTTCACAGTTGCGGGGGCAGCCGCGGCTTGAACCGCGTTCCCTTCTTAGCTTCGGCCTGGGCCGAAGAACCTCGAAGGTGCAAGGCTACAGGGGCTCGGTCAATTTGACTACCGTCGCTCTGCATGCTTTCCTACACGCCTTGTTTCGGGTGCCCTTCACAGGGTGAAACGGGAAACCGGTGAGTCATAGCCTTATGACCAGTCCGGTGCTGCCCCCGCAACGGTAAGCGAGTGAAGCGTCAGATCCACTGTGCCTGTACGGCATGGGAAGGCGACGCTTTATAGACCCAGTGTCCCTCGCAAGCCCGGAGACCGGCCCGAATAACATCAGATAACAAACCCGCGGTGGGCGGGCGCTGTTAAAACCCTGCGTGCCCGGCTCGCGGGGTTTGCATGCGCTCGTTTCACCCTGAACACGATAGGGACGCGCCATGTCGATCATCAGCAGCACTTCGCACACCGCCAGCAGTACCGCCACCCTCAGCCAACGCCTGACCGCCGCCATCGGCGCCTCGATCCTGGGCGCGTGCCTGGTGTATTTCGCCGGGTTCTCGCATATCGAGGCGGTGCACAACGCAGCCCACGATACCCGCCACAGCGCCGCGTTCCCGTGCCACTGAGACCTGCCGACATGATCAAACGTATTGCGCAAACCGCAGGGTTCACCGGCTTGCTGGCCGCCCTGCTGCTGACCCTGCTGCAAAGCTTCTGGGTCGCTCCGCTGATTCTGCAGGCGGAAACTTTCGAAAAGGCCCCGGCCGCGACTGAAGTCGTGCACGAGCATGCCGCTGGCGCCGCTGCGCACACCCACGACGCCGAAGCCTGGGAACCGGAAGACGGCTGGCAGCGCGTGCTGTCGACCACCGGCGGCAACCTGGTGGTCGCCGTCGGCTTCGCCCTGATGCTGGCCGGCCTCTATACCCTGCGCGCACCGACCCGCACGGCCCAAGGCTTGCTGTGGGGCCTGGCCGGCTACGCGACCTTTGTGTTGGCGCCGACCCTGGGCCTGCCGCCCGAGCTGCCGGGCACGGCCGCCGCCGACCTGGCGCAACGCCAGATCTGGTGGATCGGCACGGCCGCCTCCACTGCGGCCGGTATTGCGCTGTTGGTGTTCGGTGGCAACTGGCTGCTTAAAGGGCTGGGCGTGGCGATCCTCGTGGTGCCTCACGTAATCGGCGCCCCGCAGCCGCAAGTGCATTCGATGCTGGCGCCAGAGGCACTGGAAGCACAATTCAAGATCGCCTCGCAGTTGACCAACGTCGCCTTCTGGCTGGCCCTGGGCCTGATCAGCGCCTGGTTGTTTCGCCGCAACCGCGACGATCAATACTCGGCATGAAACTCGCGGTCGGCCTCGGTTGCCAGCGGGGCTGCGAATTGCACGCCCTGCTGGCGCTGTTTGACACGGCCCTCGCCGAAGCGGGTATCGAGCGCCAGCACATCACCGCACTGGCGAGTCTCGACCGCAAACAGGACGAGCCGGGGTTACTGGCCCTGGCGCGCAGGTTGAACCTGCCATTGCAGTGCTTCAGCGCCGAACAGTTGGCCGCGTATGAAGGCCGTCTGAGCCATAAATCAGCGGTCGCCTTTGCCCACACCGGCTGTTACGGCATCGCCGAAAGCGCCGCCCTGGCCCTGGCCGAACAGCTCTCCCCAGGCCCCGCCCGCTTGCTGATCACCCGCAAGAAAACCGCCCAGGCCACCTTTGCATTGGCCTGCGCCGGCTGAAAAATCGATAATTGCGTCTTCCGATCATGAGCAATCTTCATGCTCGCCCGTTTTTCGACAGGAATCCTCCATGACCGTCTACTTCATCGGTGCCGGCCCCGGCGACCCGGAATTGATCACTGTCAAAGGCCAACGGCTGATCCGCAGTTGCCCGGTGATCATCTATGCCGGTTCGCTGGTACCGGCGGCCGTGCTGGAGGGGCATCAAGCGCAACAGGTGGTCAACAGCGCCGAACTGCACCTGGAGCAGATCATCGAGCTGATCAAGGCCGCCCACGCCAACGGCCAGGATGTGGCGCGGGTGCATTCCGGCGATCCGAGCCTGTATGGGGCGATCGGCGAGCAGATTCGTCATCTGCGCGAGCTGGGCATCCCGTTCCAGATCATTCCGGGCGTGACCGCAGTCGCCGCCTGTGCCGCGCTGCTGGAGACCGAACTGACCTTGCCGGACATCGCCCAGAGCGTAATCCTGACCCGTTACGCCGATAAAACCCGCATGCCAGCCGGCGAGGACTTCGACAGCCTGGCCCGCCACGGCACCACCATGGCGATCCACCTGGGGGTCAACCACCTGGAGAAGATCGTCGCAGAGCTGCTGCCGCACTATGGCGCGGATTGCCCGATTGCCGTGGTGCACCGGGCAACCTGGCCGGATCAGGATTGGGCGGTGGGCACACTCAGCGATATTGCCGACAAAGTCGCCGCCAAGGGCTTTCGGCGTACGGCGCTGATCGTGGTGGGCCGGGTGCTGGCGAGTGACAGTTTCAGTGAGTCGTCGTTGTATCGGGCGGGGCATGCGCACCTTTATCGACCTTGATAATTCACTTTATAAAACTAAAACAATGCATTGATTTAAATTAACAAATGCAAAAAAAATGTGGGAGGGGGCTTGCCCCCGATGGCAGTGTGTCAGCCTGCTCAGGAGGCGACTGAGGCACCGCTATCGGGGGCAAGCCCCCTCCCACACTTGATCTTTCTTGCCAGGGAGATAGCGTCAGCAGTCGAGTTTGAATGTTTAATTCATCAACAACACACTGATTTAACTGAATAAATGCACAAAATGTGGGAGGGGGCTTGCCCCCGATGGCAGTGTGTCAGCCTGCTCAAGAAGCGACTGAGGCACCGCTATCGGGGGCAAGCCCCCTCCCACACTTGATCTTCGGCGTTAGATAGATTGCATAAATAGCTGAATTTTAAGAATAAAAAAAACGGCGCTCACGGGGCGCCGTTTTTTGTTCGCAGTGAACGCCTTACTCAGTAGTAGGCATTTTCTTTCTGCGTGTGGTCGGTCACGTCGCGTACGCCCTTGAGCTCCGGAATCCGCTCCAGCAGGGTGCGCTCGATGCCTTCGCGCAACGTCACGTCGGCCTGGCCGCAGCCCTGGCAGCCGCCACCAAACTTGAGCACGGCAATGCCGTCATCCACTACGTCGATCAAGCTGACCTGACCGCCGTGGCTGGCCAGCCCTGGGTTGATCTCGGTTTGCAGGTAGTAGTTGATACGCTCGTTGACCGGGCTGTCGGCGTTGACGTTCGGCACCTTGGCGTTCGGAGCCTTGATGGTCAATTGGCCGCCCATGCGGTCGGTGGCGTAATCCACCACGGCATCGTCAAGGAAGGCTTCGCTGAAGGCATCGATATACGCGGTGAAGCTTTTCAGCCCCAGGGCGGTGTCTTCCGGCTTTTCTTCACCGGGCTTGCAGTAGGCAATGCACGTCTCGGCATACTGGGTGCCAGGCTGGGTGATAAAGACGCGGATACCGATACCTGGGGTGTTCTGCTTGGACAGCAGGTCGGCCAGGTAATCGTGGGCGGCGTCGGTAATGGTTATGGCAGTCATGGAAACTCCTCACAGGCTTGCCGGCAGTTTACGCCAAAATATTACGCAGGTACAAAGTCCCAGTAATTTTGTCGGAAAAGACTCAACAGCCACGTCAGAGGTTTTCATAGCGGTTCATATCCAGCACCCCTTCTTCCACCGGCGTGGTTTCGCGGATGTAGGTCGACAGGTCATGGAAGTACTGCCAGAACTGCGGATGACTGCGACGTATGCCCCAGCGGTCGACAATCTTCTCGAAACCCTGGGCGTCCCTGGCGTCCTCCATGGCCGCGACGAACTCCGGCACTTGCTCGGCTGGCACATTGAACATGAAGTTCGGGTAGCTGCCGAGCACCCCTGGGTAGATCGTCAGCGTATCCAGGCCCGGCTGATAGCGATAAGCCTCACCCAGCATGAACGCCACATTACTGTGGGCACGGTTGCGCAGCAGGCTATAGACCTCCCGCTGGCCGCTGCGGGTTTCGACGCGCAGCATCGTCGCTTCAGGCAGTTGCCCAATGACCTTGAGCCCCGCCGCCGGGCGCGATGTCAGGCGACTCAGGGCCTGCTCGGCGTCGCGCAACGCCGGGTCGATCCCCGGCCGTGAGCAGTACGCGCCGGCACAACGATTGATCGGGTCCGGGGCGGCATTGAGGTCGCCATAGCGGGCCAGCAGCTGGTTGGCGAAGTCGCGCTTGGGGTCCTTTTCATCAAGCTTCAGGCCGGTGGGCTTATCGTCGTCGATCGACTCATAGTCCAGCCACAGCTTGACCTTGCCGCTGTTCTGGTACCAATCGTCGAGGAAATCATCCCGCGAGTTCGCCGGCATCAGGCGCAGGAAGTTCTGCTCGGCGCCATTGCGGATCAGGTCGAAGTACAGGCGAGTCTGGGCCTGGTGCGACACATTACCGAACACGTCAAAGTTGACCACCAGTTGGTAATAGGTGCGTTCGAGCAACGGATAGTCGAATAGCCACAGGGTCTGCGGCACCTCACCGATCAGGCCCTTGTTGACCGAGGCGCTGTCGAAGTGGCGGAAGATGCTCAACAGCGCATTGTCGTTGCCAGCCCACAGCGTCGACCAACTCGGTGCTGGCAGTTCGGCATAGCTGTCGCGACGCAGGGCTTCGTACTGGTTGCGCTTGTCGCGGTACTTGAGCCACAGGCTGAGCACACTGCCCACGTCGTCATTTTGCCCAGGCATCGCCAACAACGGCGTGGCCTGGCCGCGATAGCGAGCATCGGTGATGTACAGGTCATGATCGGGCGCCTGGAACAATGCCCAGAAATTGTCGCGGATCACATCCGTGGCAATCTGCCCCCGGCATACGGGCCCGCGGATGAAGGTGCGGACAAAATACTCGGCGTTATCCAGCATGAACTGGTAACGCGCCTGCGCCGGGATCGCCTCGAACGTCTCGAACGGGTTGGCACGGCGGCCAGGGCCGTAGCCCGGCAACGCACTGACCTGCCAGTCGCCGCTGTAGAACAGGGCTTTGACCCGTGCCATTTTCTGCGCGCTCAAGGGGTACGTGATGTGGGTCTTATGGACGATCACCCCTTGTATTGGCCACAGGCGGTAGTAAACACGAGTGCCGGGGTCGTCATTGGGGCGACGGGTGTTGATCAGGTCAATCGGCTGGCCGCTGGGCGTCCGTGAGCGCACCCACTGGAAGAAGTGCCCTGGCTCACCGCCTTCGAAATACAGATGCGCAATAAACAGGTGCTCAAACAACCAGCGGGCCACCAGGCTTTCCCGGGCGCCGGGGGCATTGAGCAGGTTCTCCCATTGCAGCACCTGCGCCGCTTCCTGGGCACTGGGCGCCACGCCTTGCTGGTCAATCGGCGCACCCGAGGCCAGCCAGCGTTGCAGGGTGTGGTATTGCTGGTCGCTCAAGCCGGTCACGGCCAGGGGCATGCCTTCGTTGGGGTGCGCGCCGGCATAAGCGTCGAACTCTCCGGGCAAGGGGCACATGTTCTCGCGGTTCAGCCCCAGCACGATGTCATCCGGCAGCTTGCCATTGGGTGCAAGCGGCGCGCGGTGCTGGCCGAGTTCGAGCATGCGCGCCATCAGGGCCGCCTGGCTGCCCTGGGCGTCGAGCACCGAACTGAAGCCTTCGCGCTGCCAGGCGGCCTTGCCAAAGGCGTCGTAGAACAGCCGCGTCGGCTTGGTCGCCTGGCTGCGCTCACCGTCGTAGACCAGCACCTTGGTCGCGCCACGGGCGGCCCCCTCGCCACTGCCCAGGTTCAACTGGCAGGCCGAGTCATAGCAGGCATGGCACGCCACACATTTCTCAGTAAAAATCGGTTGGATATCACGGGTGTAGGAAATCGCCGGGGCGGGATCCTGGGCCTGGGTGGTAGTGGCAAGCAGCATCAATGCAATGCTGATGAAGAAACGATACGGCATGAGCCTGGTCCCGATCTGAAGCCAAAATAAAAAAACCTGGGGATTCTACCGATCCGCCACCCGCGCCAACATGAACGATATTCATGCAAAACCTTGGCATGCTCCAAATCCGCACAGGTTTGTTATGATCCACGCCCTCCGTAATGCCTGACCAGAGTAGTCCCATGTCCGATCGTAGCGCTCGCCTGCAAGCCCTCCACCAAGCCCTCAAGGAACGCATCCTGATCCTCGACGGTGGCATGGGCACGATGATCCAGAGCTATAAGCTGGAGGAGCAAGACTATCGGGGTAAACGTTTCGCTGATTGGCCGAGCGACGTCAAAGGCAACAATGACCTGCTGGTGCTCACCCGCCCGGACGTGATCGGCGGGATCGAGAAGGCTTACCTGGATGCCGGGGCCGACATCCTTGAAACCAACACCTTCAACGCCACCCGCATCTCCATGGCCGACTACGGCATGGAAGCGCTGGCCTATGAACTGAACGTCGAAGGCGCACGCCTGGCGCGCAAGATCGCCGATGCCAAGACCGCCGAGAACCCGGCCAAGCCGCGTTTCGTTGCCGGTGTACTCGGCCCGACCAGCCGCACCTGCTCGCTGTCGCCCGATGTGAACAACCCCGGCTACCGCAACGTCACCTTCGATGAACTGGTGGAGAACTACACCGAGGCCACCAAGGGCCTGATCGAAGGCGGCGCCGACCTGATCCTGATCGAGACCATTTTCGACACCCTCAACGCCAAGGCCGCGATCTTCGCCGTGCAGGGGGTGTTCGAAGCGCTCGGTATCGAATTGCCGATCATGATCTCCGGCACCATCACCGACGCCTCCGGCCGCACCTTGTCGGGCCAGACCACCGAAGCGTTCTGGAACTCCGTCAGCCACGCCAAGCCGATTTCCGTGGGCCTGAACTGCGCCCTTGGCGCCAGCGAGCTGCGTCCGTACCTGGAAGAGTTGTCCAACAAGGCCAACACCCACGTTTCCGCGCACCCCAACGCCGGCCTGCCCAACGAATTCGGCGAGTACGACGAGCTGCCGTCACAAACCGCCAAGGTCATCGAGGAGTTCGCCCAGAGCGGTTTCCTCAACATCGTCGGCGGCTGCTGCGGCACCACGCCGGGGCATATCGAAGCCATTGCCAAGGCGGTGGCCGGCTACCCGCCACGGCAGATCCCGGACATCCCCAAGGCCTGCCGCCTGTCGGGCCTGGAGCCGTTCACCATCGACCGCCAGTCGTTGTTCGTCAACGTCGGCGAGCGCACCAACATCACCGGTTCCGCACGTTTTGCCCGCCTGATCCGTGAAGACAACTACACCGAAGCCCTGGAAGTCGCCCTGCAACAGGTGGAAGCCGGCGCCCAGGTGATCGACATCAACATGGACGAGGGCATGCTCGATTCGAAGAAGGCCATGGTGACCTTCCTCAACCTGATTGCCGGCGAGCCGGATATCTCCCGCGTACCGATCATGATCGACTCCTCCAAGTGGGAAGTGATCGAGGCCGGCCTCAAGTGCATCCAGGGCAAGGGCATCGTCAACTCCATCAGCATGAAGGAAGGCGTCGAGCAGTTCATTCACCACGCCAAGCTGTGCAAGCGCTACGGCGCGGCGGTGGTGGTGATGGCGTTCGACGAAGCCGGCCAGGCCGACACCGAAGCGCGCAAGAAGGAAATCTGCAAACGCTCCTACGACATCCTGGTCGATGAAGTCGGCTTCCCGCCGGAAGACATCATCTTCGACCCGAACATCTTCGCGGTCGCCACCGGTATCGAAGAACACAACAATTACGCCGTCGACTTTATCAACGCCTGTGCGTATATCCGCGACGAGCTGCCGTATGCGCTGACCTCGGGTGGCGTGTCCAACGTGTCGTTCTCGTTCCGTGGCAATAACCCGGTGCGCGAGGCGATCCACTCGGTATTCCTGCTGCATGCGATCCGCAACGGCCTGACCATGGGGATCGTCAACGCCGGCCAGTTGGAGATCTACGACCAGATCCCCACCGAACTGCGCGACGCCGTGGAAGACGTTGTACTTAACCGCACGCCGGACGGCACCGACGCCCTGCTGGCCATTGCCGACAAATACAAAGGCGACGGCAGCGTCAAGGAAGCCGAGACCGAGGAATGGCGCGGCTGGGACGTGAACAAGCGCCTGGAACATGCGCTGGTCAAGGGCATCACCACCCACATCGTCGAAGACACCGAGGAATCCCGGCAGTCGTTCGCGCGCCCGATCGAAGTGATCGAAGGCCCGCTGATGTCAGGCATGAACATCGTCGGCGACCTGTTCGGCGCCGGTAAAATGTTCCTGCCCCAGGTCGTGAAGTCCGCCCGCGTGATGAAGCAGGCCGTGGCGCACTTGATCCCGTTCATCGAACTGGAAAAAGGCGACAAGCCGGAAGCCAAGGGCAAGATCCTGATGGCGACCGTAAAGGGTGACGTGCACGACATCGGCAAGAACATCGTCGGCGTGGTGCTCGGTTGCAACGGCTATGACATCGTCGACCTCGGCGTGATGGTGCCGGCAGAGAAGATCCTGCAGGTGGCCAAGGAGCAGAAGTGCGACATTATCGGGCTGTCCGGCCTGATCACGCCGTCCCTGGACGAGATGGTGCATGTGGCCCGCGAGATGCAGCGCCAGGACTTCCACCTGCCCCTGATGATCGGCGGCGCGACCACCTCCAAGGCGCACACGGCGGTGAAGATCGAGCCCAAGTACAGCAACGATGCCGTGATCTACGTGACCGACGCCTCCCGCGCGGTGGGCGTGGCCACGCAACTGCTGTCCAAGGAGTTGAAGGCCGGCTTTGTCGAGAAGACCCGCCTGGAATACATCGACGTACGCGAACGCACCTCGAACCGCAGCGCGCGCACCGAGCGCCTGAGCTACCCGGCGGCCATCGCCAAGAAGCCACAGTTCGACTGGAGCAGTTACACACCGGTCAAGCCAACCTTCACCGGCACCAAGGTGCTGGACAATATCGACCTCAACGTCCTGGCCGAGTACATCGACTGGACGCCGTTCTTTATCTCCTGGGACCTGGCCGGCAAATTCCCACGCATACTCGAGGACGAAGTGGTCGGTGAAGCCGCCACTGCGCTGTACGCCGATGCCCGGGAAATGCTCAGGAAGCTGATCGACGAGAAGCTCATCAGCGCCCGCGCGGTGTTCGGTTTCTGGCCGACCAACCAGGTGCAGGACGACGACCTGGAAGTCTACGGCGACGATGGCCAGCCAATTGCGAAGCTGCACCACCTGCGCCAGCAGATCATCAAGACCGACGGCAAGCCGAATTTCTCCCTGGCCGACTTCGTCGCGCCCAAGGACAGCGGCGTGACCGACTACATCGGCGGCTTCATCACCACCGCCGGCATCGGCGCCGAAGAAGTCGCCAAGGCTTATCAGGACGCCGGCGACGACTACAACTCGATCATGGTCAAGGCCCTGGCCGACCGCCTGGCCGAGGCCTGCGCCGAGTGGCTGCACCAACAGGTGCGTAAGGAACACTGGGGTTATGCCAAGGACGAGCAACTGGACAACGACGCGCTGATCAAGGAGCAGTACAGCGGTATCCGCCCTGCCCCAGGCTACCCAGCGTGCCCGGACCACACCGAGAAGGCCCAGTTGTTCCAATTGCTCGACCCTGAAGCCCGCGAAATGCACGCCGGCCGCAGCGGCGTGTTCCTCACCGAGCACTACGCGATGTTCCCGGCGGCGGCGGTCAGCGGCTGGTACTTCGCCCACCCGCAGGCGCAGTACTTTGCCGTGGGCAAGATCGACAAGGACCAGGTGGCGAGCTACACCACGCGCAAAGGCCAGGACCTGGCCGTGACCGAGCGGTGGCTGGCGCCGAACCTGGGCTACGACAACTGACAACGCCTGAGTAGGCCGGATTGTCTATGCTGTCTGTCACACAACTTGTGTCGAGGGATGTATGGACGATCCAGCCAACAACAAGCCTCCTACCTTCTGGCAGATGCTTCACAGCGTAATGGCCGCCGCCTTCGGCGTGCAGAGTGGCAAGAATCGCGCCCGCGACTTCACCCACGGCAAGCCCAGCCATTTTGTGATCCTGGGCATCCTGTTCACGGCAGTGTTTGCCTTGACCTTGTTTGGGATCGTCAAGCTGGTGCTGCACCTGGCCGGCGTCTAGCGCAGCAACAGACGCAGGCTGAAGGGGTAACGATAGGACACCGGCTTGCCCTGGGCGGACAGCGCGCGAAAATTCACCGACGGTATCGGCCCCAACAAGCGCCGCGCCTGGCCGGCATCAATCAATTGGAATAACGCCAACTGACGGTCACGCCCGCCGTATGCGCCAATATCCACGCCCTTTGCATCATCATGGATCAGCACCATGGCCCAGCCGCCCACGGTGAAATGCCCGGCGACCAGGGACGACAAACGCCCGTCCAGGCGCGCCTGCAAGATCTCCGGCGAGCTGTTGACGGCACTGAACAGCGTGTCCTTGCCCGGTAAACGCCCACTGGCCTGGAGCGCCTGCATCGCGCCCAGCGCCATCTGATCGCTGGCCGACCACACCAATGCCGTCTGCGGGTAGCGCTTGAACAACTGCGTCGCTTGCTCGAAGGCGCGCTCGCGGTTCCATTCCCCGTAGACCAACTGACGCAGGCGCACCTCGGGATGCTCGGCCAGCGCTCGGCGCATGCCTTGTTCACGCAACTGCGCGACCGGCGTGGTCTTGACGCCGGAAAAGGCCAACAGGTCGAGGGATTGACCGGGCGCAACCGGGCCATGCTGGCGCAACAGGTCGCGAAGCATCAGGTAGCCAGCCTCTTCATCGTCAGCGACCAGGCTGCCGATCAAACGGATGCCACTGCGGGTTCCCAGCAATTGCACCTGGTCGGGGGTCAGCGCGCTGTTCACCACTAGCAGCTTCACGCCGCTGCCCTCGGCCATGCGCAGGATCTGCGGTGCAACGTATTGCTCATTCACCAGCACTAGGTAATCGGGCGGCTGGCCGCCTTGCAGTACCTCACGCGCCTGGAGCAGCGTGTTGTCGGCATTACGCTCGCCATAACGCACGCGCAATTCCAGGCCGAGGTCCTTGGCGGCGGCCTGCATGAATTGCGTGTAGCTGACCCAGAAGGTTTCCGTGGACATGCCCGGATTGAGAAACACCACCGACGTTGCATGAGCCATCACCCCATACGTCGATCCCAGCAACCAGACACACGTAATCAACACCTTCAACATGAATGTTTGAGCCTCGAAAATAGGCCGCCATGATAGTGGCAATGCCCAAACCAATCGAGGCTCAATCAAGGTCCTTTATTGGTGGCTGACCCAGAACACGGCAGTCCCCACCACCAGAATGATCAAAAACAGAATGGCCCAGGCATCAACGGTACTGTCAGGTTTACGGGCTTTTGTCGGATTGCTCATTGCATCGCCTCTTGTCAGTTTTATAGGTGATTGCACTCAAACACGATCACAGTAAAGTTCACGATTGCCCGCATGACAAATGTGGGTATCTCGATAACGGTTCTCATTAGTCAATTTGGTTATTTGCATATACTCAAACATCACTTTTGCGCATAAACGCAAACTGGTATCGTGCGCCGGCTCCGTTGGGAGTGCGCGGCCGTGCGCGCAGATTTGCCGAGAACAGGACCTATATGTACGTATACGACGAATACGATCAGCGCATCATCGAGGACCGCGTCAAGCAGTTCCGTGATCAGACCCGACGCTACCTAGCAGGTGAACTGAGCGAAGAAGAGTTCCGCCCTCTGCGCCTGCAAAATGGCCTTTATGTTCAGCGCTTTGCGCCGATGCTGCGGGTGGCCGTGCCCTATGGCCAACTGACTTCGCGCCAGACCCGCATGATGGCCAAGATTGCCCGCGACTACGACAAAGGCTATGCCCACATCAGTACCCGCCAGAACGTGCAGTTCAACTGGCCGGCGCTGGAAGATGTGCCGGATATCCTGGCTGAGCTGGCCACCGTGCAGATGCACGCCATTCAGACCAGCGGTAACTGCCTGCGCAACGTGACCACCGACCAATTCGCCGGGGTTGCCGCCGACGAGCTGATCGACCCACGCCCGTGGTGCGAAATCGTCCGTCAATGGACCACCTTCCACCCGGAATTCGCCTACCTGCCACGCAAGTTCAAGATCGCCATCAATGGCTCGACCTCGGACCGTGCAGCCATCGAAGTACACGATATCGGCCTGGAGCCGGTGTACAACGCGGCCGGCGAGCTGGGTTTCCGTGTACTGGTGGGTGGCGGCCTGGGCCGTACCCCGGTGGTGGGCGCGTTCATCAACGAGTTCCTGCCGTGGCAGGACCTGTTGAGCTACCTCGACGCCATCCTGCGGGTCTACAACCGCTACGGCCGTCGTGACAACAAATACAAGGCCCGGATCAAGATCCTGGTCAAGGCGCTGACCCCTGAGGTGTTCGCCCAGAAAGTCGATGCCGAGATGGAGCACCTGCGCGGTGGCCAGACCACCTTGACCGACGCCGAAGTGCACCGTGTGGCCAAGCACTTTGTCGACCCCGAGTACAAGGCCCTGAGCAATCAGGACGCCGAGCTCGCAGCGCTCGACCAGCAGCACCCAGGCTTTGCCCGCTGGCGCACGCGCAACACCCTGGCGCACAAAAAGCCGGGCTATGTGGCGGTGACCCTGTCGCTGAAACCAACCGGTGTTGCGCCGGGCGACATCACCGACAAGCAGCTGGACGCCGTGGCCGACCTGGCCGAGCGCTACAGCTTCGGCCAACTGCGCACCTCCCACGAGCAGAACATCATCCTCGCGGACGTTGAGCAGAGCCAACTGTTCACCCTGTGGGGCGAGCTGCGCGAAGGCGGTTTCGCCACGCCGAACATCGGCCTGTTGACCGACATCATCTGCTGCCCGGGCGGCGACTTCTGCTCCCTGGCCAACGCCAAGTCGATCCCGATTGCCGAATCGATCCAGCGCCGTTTCGACGACCTGGACTACCTGTTCGACATCGGCGAGCTGGACCTGAACATCTCCGGTTGCATGAACGCCTGTGGTCACCACCACGTCGGCCACATCGGCATCCTGGGCGTGGACAAGAAAGGCGAAGAATTCTACCAAGTGTCCCTGGGTGGCAGCGCCAGCCGCGATGCGAGCCTGGGCAAGATCCTCGGCCCGTCCTTCGCCCAGGAAGCCATGCCCGAGGTGATCGGCAAGCTGATCGACGTCTACATCGAACAGCGCACCGAAGATGAGCGTTTCATCGACACCTACCAGCGCATCGGCATTGACCTGTTCAAGGAGCGCGTCTATGCAGCGAATCATTAAGAACAACGAAGTCATCGATGAAACCTGGCACCTGCTGCCCAAGGACACGAGCTTCGACAGCATTTCCAATTGCGACGACCTGATCGTGCCTTTGGCCCTGTGGCGCGAACACGGCCACGCTCTCAAGGCCCGTGATGGTGGCCTGGGGGTGTGGCTGGACGCCGATGAAGAAGCCGAGGAAATCGGTGACGACGTGGAGCATTTCCAGGTCATCGCCCTGAACTTCCCAGCCTTTACCGATGGGCGCAACTACTCCAACGCACGTTTGCTGCGTGACCGTTACGGTTACAAAGGCGAACTGCGGGCGATTGGCGACGTGTTGCGCGACCAGTTGTTCTACCTGCACCGCTGCGGGTTCGATGCCTTCGCCTTGCGCGCCGACAAAGACCCGTACGCGGCGCTGGAAAGCCTCAAGGACTTCTCGGTGACGTACCAGGCTGCAACGGATGAGCCGCTGCCGCTGTTCCGGCGGCGCTGAGCTTCAAATGTGGGATTGCCGTGAGCTGACGACTCTCTAACGGATGCCCCGCGCTGAATGTGGGAGGGGGCTTGCCCCCGATGACGGCTTCCGGGCCGACCAGGATGTTGGATCAGCAAAACGCTCTTGCCCCACCACTCGGCACCTCACCCAGGCTCAGTGTGCCCGCACTCTTGTGGCTGTGGCTGTGGCTGTGGCGAGCGGGCTTGCCCCGCGTTGGGCTGCGAAGCAGCCCCAATAAGAGCGCTGCAGTGTGCCAGGCAGCTCCGGGGCAGTTTTTTGGGGCTGCTGCGCAGGCCAACGCGGGGCAAGCCCGCTCGCCACAACGGCCCGTTCGCCACCGTGCTATTGGGTGCCCCTGTTCCTACTCGACCTCGACCCGTATCACTTCCAGCCCTAGCTGCTCATACGCCTCGATACCCGGCACGTGCCATTCGGTAATCAGCGTATGGATACGGTTGCACGGCGCCACCACAAAAGGTTCCACGGCACCGAGTTTGTCCGCCATGGTCACCGCCACCACATGGGACGCGCTGTCGAGCAACGCTTGCTTGACCGCCACTTCATCAAAATGCAGCGAGCTGATGCCGACCTGCGGATGCAGCGCGCACACCCCGGTAAACAGCAGGTCGGCCTTGATGCCCTGGATCAGGCGCACGGTTTCCTGGCCGCTGGTGGACAAGGTCGCGGGGTTGAGTTGGCCGCCGGCGAGGATGATTTTCACCTGGGGATGATCGGCCAGGGCGATGGCGATCATCGGTGACGGGGTGACCACGGTCAGGCGGATCGAGTGCGGCAAGGCCTGGGCGATGCGCAGTGTGGTGGAGCCGGAATCGAACAGCACGATCTGGCCGTCTTCCACACGATCGGCCGCCAGTTGCGCCAGGTGGTGCTTGGCCTCGTTGGTCTCGCCGACACGGGTGAAGAAGTCCTTGCCGCTGTCCTTGGGCCGGGGCAGGGCGCCGCCGTGCACGCGTTGCAACAGGCCGGCCGCGGCCAGTTCGCCGAGGTCACGGCGAATGGTGTCGTGGGAGACGGCAAAGTGTTCCACCAAGTCGGAGGCCGTGACTTTGCCGTCACGTTCCAGCAATAACAGGATCTTTTGTTTGCGCAACGAAGGCAGGTCAACGGCTTGATGGGTGTTGTGCATGTTTGTGCGTCTTTTTGCGGGTTTGTGCGAGATTAGTCGTCCGTCGATATAAACGCAATGGCTGGTTGCGCGGGCGATGGGCGGTTACTCTCGACGTTCAGTTCAGGGAGAGGTGACCCCGATGTCGTTGATCACAACCATCGAAGACTTACGCAAGCTGGCACAGAAACGTGTCCCCAGGATGTTTTACGACTACGCCGATTCCGGCTCCTGGACTGAGAGCACCTACCGGGCCAATGAAAGCGATTTTGCCCGCATCAAATTCCGCCAGCGCGTGGCGCGCAACATCGATGAGCGCTCGATCCGCGCCACCATGATCGGCCAGGACATGGCCATGCCGGTCGCCCTGGCGCCCACTGGCCTGGCCGGCATGCAGCATGCCGATGGCGAGATTCTCACCGCCCGCGCTGCGGCCGCTTTTGGCTTGCGCTATACCCTGTCGACCATGAGCATCTGCTCCCTGGAAGACATCGCCGAACAGGTCGGCCAACCGTTCTGGTTCCAGTTGTATGTGATGCGCGACCGTGGGTTTATCGAGCAATTGATCGAGCGCGCCAAGGCGGCCGGCGTGGATGCGCTGGTGTTGACCCTGGACCTGCAGATACTCGGGCAACGCCACAAGGACCTGGTCAACGGTCTGTCGGCACCGCCCAAGCTCACCCTGCCAAATATCCTCAACATGATGACCAAGCCGCGCTGGGTGATGGGCATGCTCGGTACCAAGCGCCATGGCTTCGGCAATATCGTGGGGCATGTGAAGGGCGTGGCGGACATGAGTTCGCTGTCGTCGTGGACCGCCCAGCAATTCGACCCGCGCCTGAGTTGGGACGATGTGGAATGGATCAAGAAGTGCTGGGGCGGCAAGTTGATTATCAAGGGCATCCTCGATGTGGAAGATGCGCGCCTGGCCGCCAATTCCGGCGCCGATGCGCTGGTGGTGAGCAACCACGGCGGGCGCCAGCTGGACGGGGCTCCGTCGAGCATCAGCCAGTTGCCGGCGATTGTCGACGCGGTGGGCGAGCGCATTGAAGTGTGGCTCGACGGCGGCATTCGTTCCGGTCAGGACGTGCTCAAGGCGATGGCCTTGGGCGCCAAGGGCACCATGATCGGTCGTCCGCATTTGTATGGCTTGGGCGCCATGGGCGAAGCGGGGGTGACCAAGGCACTGGACATCATTGCCCGTGAGTTGGACGTGTCGATGGCGCTGTGCGGGTATAACGATATACGCGATGTGAATCGCGAGATTCTGCTGCCAGGGTCCTTTCCCGAAGGGGCAGGCTGCGCAAAAAAATCATAAAAAAGTGAAAAGAGTTGTCCACGAAAACCGTGGGTATCTCTGTGGATAACTTTGCCGGGGCCCGGCAGGGTTGGCGATTTAACCCAAGGTTAATATTTGATCAACTTGTGGCGAGGGCCAGCATGGGCTGGGTTTGCGCTTGACAGGCTCGCGCGAACCCAGTGCCGAAAACCTTTTTTATGACTCGTTATTGCGCCCTGTGGCGTGGGTGACAACCTGTGCCGGCATCTTCGCCCGCATCAGGTTGTCCAGCGCCTGGCGATAGCTGCGGCCGGCCAGGCTCATGCTGTTGTTGTGGCTGGCGCCGGGCACCAGCAGCAACCGTTTGGGCTCCTGGGCCGCGTCAAATAGTTGCTGGCTGAAACGCGGGGGCACGTAGCGATCGTCCAGGCCATGGACCACCAGCAGCGGCATATGGATGTCGGCAATCTTGTCGATGGAGTCGAATTTTTGCGAGAGCAACCAGCGCACGGGCAACGACGTGTTCGCCACGGCCGTGGCCACATCCGCCAGGGAGGTGAAGGTGGACTCGACCACCAGCCCGCGCACCGGCAGCGGCGTTTGCCTGCCCAGCTCGGCCGCCAGGTCGATCGCCACCGCGCCACCCAGGGAGTGCCCGTAGATCAGGCGTTTGTTCGGGTCGGGCTGCAACACCTGGAAGCGTTCCCACGCAATGCGCGCGTCCTCGTATACCGTGGTTTCCGAAGGCAGGTCACCGTGGCTCTGGCCAAAACCGCGATAGTCGATAGCCAGCACCGAGAAGCCCAACGCATGTAATTGCTCGATGCGAAACAACTGCCCGGTGAGGTTCCAGCGCACGCCGTGCAGGTACAGGATCGCCGGAGCATCCTTGTGCTCCGCCGGGTACCACCAGCCATGAATGTTCTGCCCTGATTTGAAACGGGTGGGCTTGAGTTCGAATTCCTGCACCGCCCTGGGCAAGCCGCTGTACCAACTGGCGGTACCGGGCTCGATGCGAAACACCAGCTCGCGTTCCTTGTGCTGGAGCACCGAGCAGCCCACGGGTAAACCTACGATCAACAGGAGCATGCACAGCAGGGGAAACCAGCGTAGGCCCAGGCGCGACATAAAACGAGATGACATCGAAGGTTCCAAGGCAAAGGTGAAGGACGGTTTTTAACAGAAGGCTTGTCGGTACAGGAATTAATTCGACAACCGCGAAGGGCGATTGCTTGCAAAGTGTTACAGCATGGTGCTCAGGCCGTCTCGACCACTTGCACCCGATTACGCCCCCGCGCCTTGGCCAGGTACAGCGCCTGGTCGGCCTGGGACAGCAAGTGCGAAAGGTCATCGCCTGCGGTGCGGGTGGTCACGATCCCGATACTCACGCTGAGGAAGCCCGGTGCGAGCAGGTCCAGGCGGTCCAGTTCATCGCCGCGCTGAGCAGCAATACCCCATTGCCCAGGATCAGCGCGACAAAGTCCATCCCCACCCCGCGCGCGATTGTAGCGGTATGCGACGCGCTTGACGCTGGTGTTGCCATCACGACATGCTCACGCTCCTTTGAGCTAAGGCCTGACCATGGATAACAGTCCCGTTCGCATCACTGCCGAAGAGACCCTCTCTGACAATTGGTATGTTTTGAAGAAGTACAGCTTCGACCTGCGCCGCCGGGATGGCAGCTGGCAGGCCCAGACCCGCGAGGTGTACGACCGGGGCAATGGCGCGACCATCCTGCTGTACAACCGCACACAGCGCACGGTGCTGCTGATTCGTCAGTTCCGCATGCCCACCTTCGTCAACGATTACCACGGTTACCTGATCGAAGCGGCGGCCGGGTTGCTGGACAACGCCAGCCCAGAAGAGCGCATTCGCCTGGAAGCCGAGGAAGAGACGGGGTATCGGGTGGGGCACGTAGAGAAGGTCTACGCAGCGTTCATGAGCCCGGGGTCGGTGACGGAGCGGATTCACTTTTTTATCGGTGAGTACCAGGCGGGGGATCGGGTAGGGACCGGTGGCGGGCTCGAAGAGGAGGGGGAGGATATCGAGGTGCTGGAGCTGGGGTTTGAGCGGGCGCTGGCGATGGTGGCGAGGGGGGAGATTGTGGATGGGAAGACCATTATGTTGCTGCAGCATTTGGAGTTGCGGATGTTGAAAGAGGGCTGGTGAGGGGGATGCGTTCGGCCAGCGTGTGTGACGGGGCGATTTGAGATCAAACGCCAAAGCGCGACGGCCTGAAAGCCGACCGGAGTTGTGCCTGGTGTGCTCGGTAAAAAATGTGGGAGGGGGCTTGCCCCCGATAGCAGTGTGTCAGCCACCAGATGCCTCCACTGACACTCCCCCCCGACTACCGGCTATTGTCAGAAATTTCCCGCAGGAGTACAAATGTACTCCATGACAAACCTGACCCCCCGCCGTACCGCCATCCTGACCTTCATCCGCGACCGCATCGCGCAGCAAGGCCAACCCCCCAGCCTCGCCGAGATCGCCGAGGCGTTTGGCTTCGCCTCCCGCAGCGTCGCACGCAAACACGTGGTGGCCCTGACTGAAGCCGGCTTCATCGAGGTCAACCCCAACCAGGCCCGTGGTATTCGCTTGCTCAACCAACCCGCCCGCCCCGAATGGCTGGACGTCCCCGTTCTCGGTCGAGTCGCTGCAGGCTTGCCCATCGGCACCGATGCCGAAGTCCACAACCGCCTGCAACTCGACCCCGCCACCTTTGCGAAAACCCCGGATTACCTGTTGCGGGTCCAGGGCGATTCGATGATCGAAGACGGCATCCTCGACGGTGACCTGGTCGGCGTGCGCCGCAGTGCCGAAGCGTTGAACGGCCAGATTGTGGTCGCGCGCCTGGACGGTGAAGTCACCATCAAACGCTTCGAACGTCACGGCGACCATGTCCGCCTGCTGCCCCGCAACCCGGCGTATCAACCCATCGTGGTAGGCCCCGACCAGGACCTGGCTATCGAAGGGGTGTTCTGCGGCCTGGTGAGGCAAGGCTGATGGGCGCCGTCGTAGCACTGGACTCGCTGTTCAATGGCGGCCGCGTCTGGAAGGGCCGGCCCGCCGTGCCTCCGGCCAGTGTGCACCCCACGGGGCTGGCGGCGCTGGATGCGGTGCTGCCCACGGGCGGCTGGCCGGAGTCGGCCCTGAGCGAAATCCTCATGGCCAAGGACGGTGTGGGCGAGTTGCAACTGGTGCTGCCCACCCTGGCGCGCTTATCGGCCGCCGGGGAACGCATTGTGCTGGTGGCGCCGCCCTACACGCCGTACCCCCACGCCTGGCAGAACGCCGGGGTGGATTTGCGTCAGCTTTCGGTGGTCCAGGCCGAAGAGCGCGACGCCTTGTGGGCGGTGGAGCAGTGCCTGCGTTCCGGCAGTTGCGGCGCTGTGTTGTGCTGGCCGCGCAAGGCCGATGACCGGGCATTGCGCCGTTTGCAGGTGGCGGCCGAAACCGGGCAGACCCTGGCGTTTGCCTGGCGCGCCTTGAGCGAGGCGATCAATGCGTCGCCTGCGGCCCTGCGCCTGGCCGTGGAGGCCAAGCCCGCGCAAGTGCGGGTGCTCAAGTGTCGAGGCGGGCTTGCTCATCCGGCGCCGATTGCGCTGGCCGGGCACTGAGGTTGATATGCGCTGGGTGTGTATTGTCTTCCCGCAATTGGCGCTGGACGGGGTGCAGCGCCTGCATCCCGAGGCGGATCAGCCCTTGGCGTTGCTGGCCGGTACGCCGCAGCGGCGCGTGTTGCAAACCGTCAACGCGGCCGCCCGTGCATTGGGCCTGCGCCCCGGCCAGTCGCTGACGGCGGCGCAGGCCCTGGCCAAGGGTTTTGCCTGCGCCGAGTACGACCCGGTGGAGATCGAGCGTTGGCAGCAGTTTCTGGCGGCCTGGGCCTACCAGTTCAGTTCCCAGGTCAGTGTGTTCTACCCCCGCGCGCTGCTGTTTGAAATCGAATCGAGCCTGGGGCTGTTCGGGCCATGGCCGCGTTTCGAAGCGCGCTTGCGCAAGGAACTGAACGAGCTGGGCTTTCGTCACCGCATCGTCGCCGCGCCCAACCCGGCGGCGGCGCGCGTGCTGGCCAATCTCTACGATGGGTTGGCCGTAGACGATGACGCCTTGATGCAGGCCCTGGCGCCGTTGCCTATCGACCGCGCCGGCCTCGAGCCGCAGGCCGCCATGGCCTTGTCACGCATGGGTCTGCGCACCTTGGCCCAAGTGCAGGCGTTGCCCCGGCATACCCTGGCGCGGCGCTTTGAGGCCAGCGTGCTCAAGCACCTGGATGCTCTTGGCGGATACCGGCCGCTGGCCCTGGCGTTCTATCAACCGCCGGACCGCTTCGATGTACGCATCGAGCTGAACTTCGACGTGCAATCCCACCAGGCGTTGCTATTCCCCTTGCGCCGGCTGACCGGCGACCTGTCGGCTTTCCTCTGCGGCCGCGACAGCGGCGTACAGCGTTTTGACCTGCACCTGGAGCACGCCCAGGCGCCGGACAGCGTGATCAAGGTTGGCCTGCTCAGCGCCGAACGTGAGCCGGCGATGCTCTTCGAACTGGCCCGCGGTCGCCTCGAGCACGTGCAGGTCACGTCACCGGTGCGCGGCTTTCGCCTGGTGGCCCAGGACCTGCCGGTGTTCGTGCCGCAGCGCAAGGACCTGTTCGACGACCGCCCGCAGCAGACCCTACCCTGGGAACAGCTGCGCGAACGCTTGCGTGCACGGCTGGGGGATGATGCGGTACAAGGCCTGCGTTTTCACGCTGACCACCGCCCTGAATGCGCCTGGCAAGCGGCCGCCGACAGCCGCCCGTGCCCAAGCCTGGACAAGGTGCAGCGCCCCGGCTGGTTGCTCAACGAACCGATCTTGCTGGCCGAGCAGGGCGTGCAGGTCTTGATGGGGCCGGAGCGTATCGAATCCGGCTGGTGGGATGGCGCCGATATCCGTCGCGACTACTACCTGATCCAGACCCGCGCCGGCCAGCAAGGCTGGGCCTACCGCACCGTGGGGCAACACGATGGGTTGTGGCTGCAAGGCTGGTTCGCATGAACCACCGCAGGCTGTCGCCACCTTCCCACCGTGAGCTGCAAGCATGAGCTACGCCGAACTGCACTGCCTGTCCAACTTCAGTTTCCAACGCGGCGCCTCCAGCGCGCTGGAGTTGTTCGAGCGGGCCAAGCGCCAGGGCTACAGCGCGCTGGCGATCACCGACGAATGCACCCTGGCGGGTATCGTGCGGGCCTGGCAGGCGGCTAAGGCGGTGGAGTTGCCGTTGATTATCGGCAGCGAGATGCGCATCGAAAACGGCCCGAAGCTGGTGCTGCTGGTGGAAAACCTCAGCGGCTACCAGCACTTGTGCCGTTTGATCACCCTGGCCCGACGGCGGGCGGAAAAGGGTCGCTATCGCCTGCTGCAAGAGGACTTCGAGCAACCCCTGCCTGGGTTACTGGCGCTATGGGTCGCCGCAGACAGCGACACCCAGGCCTCGATCCAATGGTTGCGCCGCACCTTCGCCGAGCGCCTGTGGCTGGCGGTGCATCTGCATTGTGGCCAGGACGATGCGCGCCTCCTGGAACAACGCCTGCACCTGGCCGCCAGCCTGCAACTTCCCGCAGTGGCCTGCGGCGATGTGCATATGCATGCGCGCGGCCGCCGCGCCCTGCAAGACACCATGACCGCCATCCGCTATCACGTGCCGGTGGCCGAAGCGGGTACGCGGTTGCACCCCAATGGCGAGCGGCATTTGCGCAGCCTGGAGGCCTTGGCCGCGTTGTACCCGCAAGCCTTGCTCGACGAAACCCAGGCGATTGCCCGCCGCTGCACCTTCGACCTCGGCCAGTTGCGCTACCAATACCCGCGCGAACTGGTGCCCGAAGGCCAAAGCGCGAAAACCTGGCTGCGCACCCTCACCGAAGAAGGCATTGCCCAGCGCTGGCCAGAGGGTGTCGACGCCAAGACCTTGCAGCAGATCAACCACGAGCTGCAGTTGATCAGTGAGCTGGGCTACGAAAGCTATTTCCTCACGGTGCATGACATCGTGCGCTTCGCCCGCAGCCGTTCGATCCTGTGCCAGGGGCGCGGCTCGGCGGCCAACTCGGCAGTGTGTTTTGCTTTAGGCATTACCGAGATCAACCCGAGCCTGATGAACATGCTGTTCGAGCGCTTCCTGTCCAAGGAGCGCAATGAGCCGCCGGACATCGACGTGGACTTCGAACACGAACGCCGCGAAGAAGTGCTGCAATACGTGTTCCAGCGCTATGGCCGTACGCGCGCGGCCCTCACGGCGGTGGTCAGCAGTTACCACGCAGCCGGCGCGGTGCGCGACGTGGCCAAGGCCCTGGGGTTGCCGCCCGACCAGGTCAACGCCCTGGCCGAATGCTGCGGGCGCTGGAGTGATGAGGCACCGCCGCTGGAGCGCCTGCGTGAAAGTGGTTTCGACCCTGAAAGCCCAGCGTTGCGCCGGGTACTTACGTTGACCCGGCAACTGATCGGCTTCCCCCGGCACCTGTCCCAGCACCCCGGGGGTTTCGTGATTTCCGAACACCCGCTGGATACGTTGGTGCCGGTGGAAAATGCCGCCATGGCCGATCGCACGATCATCCAGTGGGACAAGGATGACCTCGACGCCGTTGGCCTGCTCAAGGTGGATATCCTCGCCTTGGGCATGCTCAGCGCGATCCGCCGTTGTTTCGACCTGCTGCGCCGCCATCGCCACCGCGACCTGTCGTTGGCGACGATCCCTAAGGAAGACCCGGCCACCTACGCAATGATCAGCAAGGCCGACACCATCGGTGTGTTCCAGATCGAGTCGCGGGCGCAAATGTCGATGTTGCCCCGGCTCAAGCCGCAGAACTTTTATGACCTGGTGATCGAGGTTGCCATCGTGCGCCCTGGGCCGATCCAGGGCGGCATGGTGCATCCGTACCTGCGTCGGCGTAACAAAGAAGAGCCCACCACCTACCCGTCGCCGCAGCTCAAGACGGTGTTGGAACGAACATTGGGCGTGCCGCTGTTCCAGGAGCAGGTGATGCAAATCGCCATCGTCGCCGCCGACTATACCCCCGGCGAGGCCGACCAGTTGCGCCGTTCCATGGCCGCCTGGAAACGTCACGGCGGGCTGGAACCCCATCAAGTGCGCCTGCGCAACGGCATGCTGAAAAATGGCTACAGCGAAGCCTTTGCCGCGCAGATCTTCGAGCAGATCAAGGGCTTTGGCAGCTACGGGTTCCCCGAGTCCCACGCGGCCAGTTTCGCCTTGCTGACCTACGCCAGTTGCTGGCTCAAATGCCATGAGCCGGCGGCGTTCGCCTGTGCGCTGATCAACAGCTGGCCCATGGGGTTTTACAGCCCGGACCAGATCCTGCAGGACGCCCGCCGCCATCGCTTGCAGATTCGTCCGGTAGACGTGCAGGCCAGTGACTGGGAGTGCAGCCTGGAACCCATCGACGGCCAGCAACCGGCGATCCGCCTGGGCTTGCGTATGATTTCCGGGTTTCGCGAAGAGGATGGGCGGCGTATCGAAGCGGCCCGCCAGCACCGCGCCTTCAGCGATGTGGCCGATCTCGACGAACGCGCCGGGCTGGACGCCCGCGCCGAGGCCTTGCTGGCGGATGCCGGTGCCTTGCGCGCGTTGGCCGGCAACCGGCACCAGGCACGCTGGGATGTGGCGGGGGTGCACAAGCAACTTGGGTTATTTGCCGGCTTGCCCAGCCCCGATGAAGCGCGGGTGGCGTTGCCGGTGCCCACGGTGGGGGAGGACTTGCAGGCCGATTACGTCACGGTCGGCACCACCCTCGGCCCCCATCCGTTAGCGCTGCTGCGTGATGAGCTGCGCAAGCGGCGCTGTCGCAGCTCGAACGAACTGCTGGCGGTGGAGCATGGGCGCAATGTCAGCGTCGCCGGGCTGGTGACCGGTCGCCAGCGCCCCGGCACCGCCAGCGGCGTGACCTTCGTCACCCTGGAAGATGAGTTCGGCAATCTGAACGTGGTGGTGTGGCGCGATCTGGCAGAACGCCAGCGCGCAGCCTTGGTGAATTCGCGGCTACTCAAGGTGGACGGGCGCTGGGAAGCGGTGGGCGAGGTACGGCACCTGATCGCCGGGCGCCTGACCGACCTGACGCCGCTGTTGGACGGCATTCCTGTGCGCAGCCGGGATTTTCACTGAGGGGAGTTGCCCAGTTCACGACGGATGAGCTATATGCAATGAAACGATTTATTACAGTCAGGCTCCAAGTTTTTATCAGTGGAACTGCACCACCGATCAATGTTTCTCTGCACCAAGAGCCTATCGATGCCTTTTTTATCCAACACCCACGGCTGTGAAGGCTGGGGCGGTGAAATGGCCCAGCGAATCCGTGCCTTCGACTGGTCGCACACCGACCTGGGCCCGCTGGATCGCTGGTCCACCAGCCTGGCCTGCACCGTGCAGATGATGCTGGCGTCGCCCGTGCCCATGGTGATGCTGTGGGGGCCGGCCGGCTACATGATCTACAACGACAGCTATTCCGTGTTTGCCGGTGGCCGTCATCCGTATTTGCTGGGCACGCCGGTGGAGCTGGGCTGGCCGGAAGTCGCCGACTTCAATCGGCATGTCGTGGACACTTGCCTGGCGGGTGGCACTTTGTCCTATCACAACAAGGAGCTGGTGTTGCTGCGCAACGGCCAGCCGGAAAACGTATGGCTGGATCTGTATTACAGCCCGGTCGCCGGAGATGACCAGCAGCCGGCCGGGGTCTTGGCGATCGTGGTGGAGACCACCGCCCACGTGATTTCCGAGCGCTTGCGCCAGGAGCTGACCCACAACCTGGAGCAGCGCGTTGCCGCCGAAGTGCAGGCGCGCTCCGCCGCCGAAGAGCAACTGCGCCAGTCGCAAAAACTCGAAGCCATTGGCGGCCTGACCGGTGGCGTGGCCCACGACTTCAATAACCTGCTGCAAGTGATCGCCGGCAACTTGCACCTGTTGGCCCGCCATGAGCCGGAAAACCCCCGGGTGCAGCGTCGTGTCAACGCTGCAATTGCGGCGGTGGAGCGCGGTGCCAAGCTGTCCTCGCAATTGCTCGCGTTTGCGCGTCGCCAACCGCTGTCACCGGCGGTCTACAACCCGCAGCGTATCTACGCCGGTCTCGGCGAATTGTTGCAACGTGCATTGGGTGAAACCATCCATGTCGATGTGCAACTGCCCCAGGATTCCTGGTGCATCCACGTCGACCGCAACCAACTGGAAAACGCACTGCTGAACCTGGCGATCAATGCCCGGGATGCCATGAAAGGCGAGGGCGTGATTCGTATCACCGGCGAAAATATCATCCTCAACCCCAAGGATTGCGTCGGTAAAAGCCTGCAGCCCGGCGAGTATGTGCGCCTGGCGGTCACGGATATCGGCGTGGGTATGCCGGCGTCGATTCTGTCGCGGGTGTTCGAGCCGTTCTTTACCACCAAGCGCGATGGCCACGGTACGGGCCTGGGCCTGAGCATGGTGTTCGGGTTTGTCCGGCAAAGTGGCGGCCATGTCGAGGTGTGGAGCGAGGAAGGCAAGGGCACCGTGGTGCAAATGTATTTCCCGCGCAGCCTGGGCGAGGAGTGCCAGGAGATCGAACCCGAGCCGGTATCCCATGCCGCAGGTCAAGAGACCATTCTGGTGGTGGAGGACAACGAGGGCGTGCGATTGACCGTCGTGGAACTGCTGGAACAGGCTGGCTATACCGTGCTGACCGCTGAAGACGGCGACCGGGCGATGCAGAGGCTGTTGGACGGAATGCGCCCCGATCTTATTTTTACCGACGTGGTGATGCCCGGCCGCGTCAAAAGTACCGACCTGGCGGACTGGGCCCGCGCCCAGCAACCGCCGGTGGCGGTGCTATTCACCTCGGGGCATACCCGCGACATTCTCTCCACCAACCACCTGCTCAGTGCCGACATTCATCTGCTGAGCAAACCCTACAGCCCCGAAGCCCTGACGCAACGGTTGCGCAGCGTGCTTACCGCCCGTGTGGCTCAGACCGATTGAACGAGCCCCCGCCCGGCAGGCTCCGAACCAGGACCTGCCCATGACAAGGTTGACCATGACTTCACAGCGCACCCTCCCTCCGCTCACTGCTCAACGGCCCGGGTTTGTCCGGGTTCGCGGCGCCCGCGAACATAACCTGCGCAATGTCGATGTGGACATTCCACGGGATGCCCTGGTGGTGTTTACCGGGGTGTCGGGTTCGGGCAAGTCGTCGCTGGCCTTTTCCACGGTGTACGCCGAGGCCCAGCGCCGCTATTTCGAGTCGGTGGCGCCCTATGCACGGCGCCTGATCGACCAGGTCGGCGTACCCGATGTGGACTCCATCGAAGGCTTGCCTCCGGCTGTGGCCCTGCAACAGCAGCGCGGTACGCCGAGTGCGCGTTCGTCGGTGGGCAGCGTGACGACCTTGTCCAGCCTGATCCGCATGCTGTATTCCCGCGCCGGCCACTATCCGCCGGGCCAGGCGATGCTGTATGCCGAAGACTTTTCGCCGAACCTGCCCCAGGGCGCCTGTCCGCAATGCCATGGCCTGGGCCGTGTGTATGAAGTGACCGAGGCGCTGATGGTGCCCGATCCGTCGCTGACCATTCGCCAGCGCGCCGTGGCGTCCTGGCCGCTGGCATGGCAAGGCCAGAACCTGCGCGACATCCTGGTGACCCTGGGTTATGACGTCGACATTCCCTGGCGCGACCTGCCGAAAAAGCAGCGCGACTGGATTTTGTTCACCGAAGAAACCCCGACCGTGCCGGTGTATGCCGGCTTCACCCCGGAGCAGACGCGCGACGCGCTCAAACGCAAGCTGGAGCCGAGTTACCAAGGCACTTTCAGTGGTGCGCGGCGCTATATCCTGCACACCTTCACCCACACCCAAAGCGCGCTGATGAAAAAGCGCGTCGCGCAATTTATGCAAGGCAGTGCCTGCCCGTTGTGCGCTGGCAAGCGGCTGACCCAGGCAGCGTTGTCGGTAAAGTTTGCCGGGGTGGATATCGGTGAGTTGTCGCAACTGTCGCTGGTACAACTGGCCGAGCTGCTGCGGCCGGTGGCGGCGGGGCAGGACACGATGAAGCTGTCGGTGGAAAAGCGCCTGGCTGCCCAGCGCATTGCCCAGGACCTGTTGGAGCGGGTCAGCACCTTGATCGAACTGGGCCTGGGGTATCTGTCCCTGGAGCGCAGCACGCCGACCTTGTCGTCCGGGGAGTTGCAGCGCTTACGCCTGGCGACCCAATTGGGCTCACAGTTGTTTGGTGTGATCTATGTGTTGGATGAGCCGTCGGCCGGGCTGCATCCCGCGGACGGTGAGGCGTTGTTCACCGCGCTTGAACGTTTGAAAGCGGCGGGCAACTCATTGTTTGTGGTGGAGCATGACCTGGAAACCATGCGCCGCGCTGACTGGCTGATCGACGTCGGCCCGGCGGCGGGTGAGCATGGCGGGCAAGTGTTGTACAGCGGGCCACCCGCCGGCTTGGCGGCGGTCGAGGCGTCGCAGACCCGCGAGTACCTGTTTGCCGAGCGACGCCCGTCGACGGCGTCGCAACGTCCACCCCAGGGTTGGTTGCAGCTCGAAGGCGTGACGCGCAATAACCTCAATGACTTGAGCGTGGCGTTCCCTCTGGGCTGCTTCACGGCGGTGACCGGTGTTTCTGGCTCGGGCAAGTCCAGCCTGGTCAGCCAGGCGTTGCTGGAACTGGTCGGCAGCGGCCTTGGCCGCGTGCCGGACAACGACGAGGAACGCAGCCTGGAAGATGACGTGCCGCAAACCAGTGGCGGGCATATCAGCGCCGGGCTGGAACACCTGCGCCGCCTGGTGCAGGTTGACCAGAAGCCCATCGGCCGTACCCCGCGTTCCAACCTGGCGACCTACACCGGGCTGTTCGACAACGTGCGCAAACTGTTCGCCGCCACGCCGGCGGCGAAGAAGCGCCATTACGATGCCGGCCAGTTCTCGTTCAACGTCGCCAAGGGCCGCTGCGCGCATTGCGAGGGCGAAGGGTTTGTCAGCGTTGAATTACTGTTCATGCCCAGCGTGTATGCCCCCTGCCCGACGTGCCATGGGGCGCGCTACAACCCCGAAACCCTGGCGATCCAATGGCAAGGCCTGAACATTGCGCAAGTGCTGGGGCTGACCGTGGAGCAGGCGGTGGACGTGTTTGCCGAACAACCGGGCGTCCTGCGTTCACTGCACGTACTGCGTGATATCGGCCTGGGTTACCTGCGCCTGGGCCAACCGGCGACCGAACTGTCGGGCGGTGAAGCGCAACGCATCAAGCTCGCCACTGAACTGCAACGCAATGCCCGTGGCGCCACCCTGTATGTGCTGGATGAGCCGACCACCGGCTTGCATCCACGGGATGTCGACCGCTTGCTCAGCCAGCTCAATCAGTTGGTGGACGCCGGGCATACGGTGGTTGTGGTGGAGCATGAAATGCGCGTGGTGGCCCAGAGTGACTGGGTGATCGATATCGGGCCGGGGGCAGGGGACATGGGCGGCAAGGTAGTCGCCAGCGGCGCACCGCAGAAGGTGGCCAGGAGCAAGAAGAGCCGCACCGCGCCGTTCCTTGCCAAAGAACTGCCCTGAATGCGGGAGGGGCGGAGCGACGCTTCGAGCGCATTTTTGTGGTGAGCGGGCTTGCCCTGATGCCGATCAGTTAAGGAGGAACACTGTAACTGTGGCCAGCGGGCTTGTTGTGGCGAGCGGGCTTGCCCTAATGCCGTTCAGTTAAGGCTTTTTTGTAGGAGCG